>JACZVL010000244.1 GCA_022572685.1 Pseudomonadota bacterium | reverse complement strand
TGTGCACCCAGCATATGCCTGGGAGCCTGTCATCGTGAAGCCAGCTCGAGGGCCATTAGCATCTCAGACAACCCGCGATTGGGTGTCGGCTAACATCACGTTGCAACGAGGCTTGTCGGGTGTGAAACCAAAGGTATTTTGCTGGTGGTTGTTTGAGGTGTTGGGGTTGAGAGATGATGATGAGTTTTGGCCAAGATGGCGCTTTTTCGCCGAGAAACACTCATTAGAAGAATGATTTTTGTAGAACGACAGATTGAGCCCGGGGAATTTGACGAACGTGTTCGACAGCCTGGGAAAAATTACTTAGAAACGAATCCAAATCCTACATCTTGCGAGTTCTCGAATCACTCATATTGGCGGAAAATTTCCGGAAAACTGCATTCCGGATACGATGGAATCTGTGCGTACACTTGTCATCGGATATGGAGAGATACGGGTTGGGGCACGGTAGAGCACTTCGTGCCAAAATCGGTTCATCCCCAGTTAGCTTATGAGTGGAGCAACTACCGTTTGGTGTGCGGCAGGCTCAATGGGCGTAAAGGTAAGCACCAAGATGTAATAGACCCTTTTCTGATAAACGAAGTAATGTTCGTCATAGATTTTCCATCCTTGCTGATTAAACCATACGATCAATTGTCTGATGACAGAACACAACAAGTCCACGACTCTATTCATAGACTAAAATTGAACGAGAATGAAACCAACGTCTCTGCTCGACAAACATATGTTGAGGAATATTGTAGAGAGGATATCTCGTTTGACTTTCTCCGTCGCAATGCACCATTCCTCTACCGGGAAATAACTCGACAAGGAATTGAAACAGATATTCGAGAGATTATGGGTATCTACCCAGCAATCTAACTTGTTCCGGTGTTCGGACAGCCGCCACGCGGCGCTACGGCGCGGCCGCCTCGCGGGCGATCCTGGCGAAGATGGTGTCGAGTTCGGCCGCCAGCTCGTGCAGCGCCGCGCCGCCGTCGGTGTAGGGCGCGAAGATCGCCGAGGGCTTCTTGTAGCTGAGCGTCGCCGTGCCGTCGCCGTTCTCGGTGATGTAGAAGCGGATCGGCGCCTCGATGCCGGCGGGCACGCTGGCCGCCAGCATGCGCACCGCGAAGTCGGGCCGGTAGACCCCGACCACCATGTTGCCCGGGATCGTCTGGCCCAGCGACTTGGCGCCGAGCGTGGCGCTGGCGCGGCTGACCAGGCCCATCTTGTTGGCCTTGACCGCCGCATTGAGGCGCCCGATCAGGGCCTTGTAACTGTGGCCGGTGTCGATCACCGACCAGCCCGGCGGTGCCTCCCAGGCCGCGGCCCGGGCCGGGCCCCCGGGCCATAGCAGGAACCCGACCAGCAGAATCCCCAAGATGCGTGCCACGATTCGATCTCCCTTTTTCTCGCGTGGATTTGCAGGACGCGCAGTCTAGCCGAGGCCGAGGCTTTGTCGGGGTCACATGCCCGTGAGTGCGGGTCCTATTGCCTGATCGGCGGCGCGGCCTATATTGCGGGCCATGGGTGCGTTCGCGAACACTGCCGCCAATCCCGCCGTCAATCCCCTGGGCTTCGACAAGGCGCCGGCGGCGACCCGGGTCGTGGTCGCCATGTCCGGCGGCGTCGACAGCTCGGTGACCGCCGCCCTGCTGGCCGGGCAGGGCTTCGAGGTGGTCGGCGTCACCCTGCAGCTCTACGACCACGGCGCGGTTTTGGCGCGCAAGGGCGCCTGCTGCGCCGGCCAGGACATTCACGACGCCCGCCGGGTCGCCGACCGGCTCGGCATCGCCCACTACGTGTTCGACTACGAGTCCCGGTTCCGGGAATCGGTGATGGACGACTTCGCCGACGGCTACCTGCGCGGCGAGACCCCGATCCCCTGCGTGCGCTGCAACCAGACGGTCAAGTTCCGCGATCTGCTGGCGACCGCGCGCGAGCTCGGCGCCGACGCGCTCGCCACCGGCCACTACGTGCGCCGGGAGATCGGCCCGGACGGGCCCGAGCTGCACCGCGCCGTCGATTCGGGCCGCGACCAGAGCTACTTCCTGTTCGCCACCACGGCCGAGCAGCTCGAATTCCTGCGCTTTCCGCTCGGCGGCCAGTCCAAGGCCGAGACCCGCGCCCTCGCCCGACGTCTCGGCCTCGAGGTCGCCGCCAAGCCCGACAGCCAGGACATCTGCTTCGTGCCCCACGGCTCCTACGCCCGGGTCGTGGAGGCCTTGCGTCCCGGCGCCGCCGAGCCCGGCGAGATCGTCGACCTGGACGGCCGGGTGCTGGGCCGTCATGGCGGCATCATCAACTACACCATCGGCCAGCGCCGCGGTTTGGGTCTTGGCGGGCAGGCCGCGGCGCGCTTCGTGGTGCGCCTGGAGCCCGAAACCAGCCGCGTCGTGGTCGGCCCGCGCGCCGCCCTCGCCCGCGACGTGGTGCGGCTGCGCGAGGTCAACTGGCTCGACGGAGCCCCGTGCGGCGCGGAGGGCCGGCCAGAGGGTCGACGGGTCCAGGTCAAGCTGCGCTCGACCCAGGAACCGGCCCCGGGGTGGCTGGTCGCCACAGGGGGCGCCACCGGGGGGGGCGGCGCGGAGGTCCGCCTCGACCAGCCCCAGTACGGCGTCTCGCCGGGCCAGGCGGCGGTGTTCTACGACGGCACCCGGGTGCTCGGCGGCGGCTGGATCGCGGCAACCGCGCTGGCGGCGGGATAGGGGGCTCGGCGCCCAGGGGATGCACGCGCCGGCGATCTTGACAGGGCGGGGCCCGGGGGCATATACGGCTCAGCGCCGGCCGCGAGATTAGGTCGCGGCACCACCCTGTGGCGGGGTAGCTCAGCTGGTTAGAGCAGTGGAATCATAATCCACGTGTCGGGGGTTCGAGTCCCTCTCCCGCTACCAAGGATACTCCGAAACCGGACGCGATCGGTTCCGGGCCTGCGGTGAGAGCGAGGACGCTGGTCATGCATCTCGAAGGCTCTTGCTGTTGCGGCGCGGTCGGATTTTCGGTCGAGGCCGCGGCGCCGGCGCCCTTCTTGCGCTGCTATTGCTCGATCTGCCGCAAGACCGGGGCGGCGGCGGTTACGCGATCAATCTGGGCGCCCGAGCCGCGAGCCTCGAGGTCCGGGGCGTGGAACACCTCACCGTGTTCCAGGCCGAAATCGACGGCGCCCGGAGCCCGGCCGAGCGCCGCTTCTGTTCGCGCTGCGGTTCGGCGCTCTGGGTCTGGGACCCGCGCTGGCCGGAGCTGGTGCATCCCTTCGCCAGCGCCATCGACACGCCGCTGCCCAAGGCGCCGGAGCAGGTCCACATGATGCTCGGCGCCAAGCCGGACTGGGCGCGCCTCGACGCCGAGAAGGGCGAGGCGCGCTTCGACGACTATCCGGAAGAATCCCTCGACGACTGGCACCGCCGCCACGGCCTGCTCGACGAGGGGTAACGGCGCGACGCCAGGCGCGACGCCGGGCGGAGCTGGTTCATTCGGTGCCGTCCGGCCCCCGGGATACCTGGCGATCCGACCTTCGGTCCGGCGGCCGCGTCAATTCCGGGTCAGAACGTCGGATA
>JACZVL010000243.1 GCA_022572685.1 Pseudomonadota bacterium | reverse complement strand
GGCGGCGGCCATGGACCGGCAGGTGCCCGGGCCGGTCAAGGCCGAGCGCCTGGCGGCGCTCCAGGAGCTGCTGACGGCCCAGCAGGCGGCCTTCAACCAGGCCCAGACCGGGCGCATCCTGCCGGTGCTGCTCGAGGCCCGGGGCCGCAAGCCGGGCCAGTTGACCGGCCGCAGCCCTTACATGCAGGCGGTCCACCTGTCCGCGCCCGCGCGGTACCTGGGACAGGTCGTGGCGGCGCGTATCGACACGGCGCGGGCGAACAGCCTGTCCGCGCGCCTGTGGGCGGCCGAGGCGGGGTCGGAAGCCGAGGTGGCGGCGCCCGCGGTGAAGATGGGGGTGCCGGCGTGAGTGGTGTCTCCAAACCCGGCGCGGCGGCGGATCGGCCGGTGCTGCTTCAGTTCGACGACAACAACCTGCTGCCGCCGCTCTACGGCGAGCACGACCAGCACCTGACCCGTCTCGAAGCACAGCTCGGCGTGCGCCTGGCCACGCGCGGCAACCGGGTCTCGATTTCCGGACCCGCCGACGCGGTGCGGGCCGCGGAGCTCGCGCTCACCGCACTCTACGAGCGCCTGCGCAAGGGCCTGGAGGTGAGCGACGGCGAGGTCGACGCCGCGGTCCGCATGGTGTTGCAGACGCCGGCCGGGGCCGCGGTCGCCGATATCCACGCCGAGGACCTGACCATCGTAACCCGCAAACGGCGGCTGTCACCGCGCTCGCCAAACCAGGCGGTCTACATGCGGGCGCTGCGCAGCCGCGAGCTGGTCTTCGCGATCGGCCCGGCGGGCACGGGCAAGACCTATCTGGCGGTGGCCATGGCGGTCTCGCTGATGATGGAGGGCCGGATCGAGCGCATCATCCTATCGCGCCCGGCGGTCGAGGCGGGCGAGCACCTGGGCTTCCTGCCCGGCGACCTGCGCGACAAGGTCGACCCCTACCTGCGGCCGCTCTACGATGCGCTCTTCGACATGCTGCCGGCCGAACAGGTGACGAGCCGTCTGTCCAATGGCGAGATCGAGGTGGCGCCGCTCGCGTTCATGCGCGGGCGCACGCTGCGGAACGCCTTTATCATCCTCGACGAGGCCCAGAACACCACTCCAGTGCAGATGAAGATGTTCTTAACCCGTCTCGGTGAGAATAGCCGCATGGTAGTCACCGGCGATCCGTCTCAGGTCGATCTTCCCAAGGGCCAGCCCTCCGGACTGCGCGACGCGGTCGAGCTGCTGTCCGGGATGGATCCGATCGTCCTGGTGCGGTTCACCAACATCGACGTGATGCGGCATTCGCTGGTGACCCGGATCGTGTGCGCCTACGAGGCGCGCGACCGGACCGAGGATTCGGACCACGAAATCGGAGGGCCGGCGGCGAGGGGAGACAGCCCCGCTTGAGATCATGAGCGACGACCCAGACCCTTGTAGTAGCAGCGCACTTCCGCGGATATCGATCGCGGTTACGGTGCTCGACCCGGACTGGCCGCTGGTCCTGCCGGCGGTCGAGGACCTGGCGCGCCGGGCCGCCGCGGCCGCCGTGGCGGTCTCGGGCGCGACCGCAAGGGCGCTGGCGGCGCGCGACGCCGAGATCAGCCTGGTACTGGCGGACGACGCCACGCTGCGCCGCTACAACAGGGACTACCGGGGCATCGACCGGCCGACCAACGTGCTCGCCTTCGCCGCGGCCGAAGCGCCCCCGGGAGGGGGCGGGGGACCCGAGACCGAGGGCCCGCTGCTGCTCGGCGACGTGCTGCTCGCCCGCGAGACCCTGGCCCGCGAGGCCGGGGAGCAGGGCAAGCGGCCGGCCGACCATCTCTGCCATCTGGTGGTGCATGGCGTGTTGCATCTGCTCGGCCAGGATCACCAGAGCGAGGGCGAGGCGCAAATCATGGAACGGCTCGAGGCCGCGGCGCTCGGCCGTCTGGGCGTCGCCGATCCCTACGCCGCGGGTGTCGCGTCCGCCGGGACGTCCGCCGGGACGTTCAGGGTGTGCGGATGAGCCAGGCATTGGGCAACAGCCGGCCGGTCAACGGCAGCCGGGGGAAACACTCGGCGTTCGGCGGTTTCCGGCGCTGGCTGCGCAAGCTGTTCCGCCGCACGAACGGTGACTCCCAGCTGCGCGAGACCATCGAGGAAATCATCGACGAGATCGAGGAGGCGATTCCCGAGGAGGAGGCCGCGACCCCGATCGGCAGCCACGAACGGGTGCTGCTCGGCAACATCCTCGCGCTTCGGCACCTGAGCGCCGACGACGTCATGGTGCCGCGCGTCGACATCGTCTCCGTGGCCATCGACACCGGGCTCGACGAGTTGACCCGGATCATGAGCGCCGCCGCCCATTCGCGCCTGCCGGTCTACCGCGATAACCTGGACGACGTGCTGGGAATGGTCCACATCAAGGACGTGCTGAAACAGGCTTTCTCCGACCGGCCCTTCGAGTTGGCCAAGATCCTGGGCACCGTGCTCTTCGTCGCGCCCTCCATGCGGGCGCTCGACCTGCTGATGGAGATGCGGCTGAAACGGGTCCACATGGCCTTGGTGGTCGACGAGTTCGGCGGCATCGACGGGCTGATCACCATCGAGGATCTGGTCGAGGAGATCGTCGGCGAGATCGAGGACGAGCACGACGTGGCCGAGGGGCCGAAGTTGTTCCGGCACGCCGACGGCTCGTTGATCGCCGACGCCCGGGCCACGATCGAGGAGTTCGAGGAACTGGTCGGACCGATCCTCACCGAGGAAGAGCGCGACGAGGACCTGGATACCCTGGGCGGGTTGGTCTCGGATCTTGCCGACCGCGTGCCGACCCGGGGCGAACTCATCGTGCACCAGCCGAGCGGGGTCAGCTTCGAGGTCATGGAGGCCGATCCGCGTCGGCTCAAGCGGCTGCGGGTGCGCAACCTGCCGCCCGCCCCGGCGCGTTCCGACAGTGACGGCTGAGCGCGCGCGTCCGGCGACCGGAGAGGGGGGGGCGGCCCGGCTCACGGGTCTCGCCACGGGTCTCGCCACGGGTCTCGCCACTGGCCTGGCCGGGCTGAGGGGCTGGCGCCGCCAGGGTGCGGCGGCGCTCTGTGGCGCGCTGGCCAGCGCGGCCTTGCCGCCGCTCCATCTGGTTCCGCTTTTGATCCCCGCCTTCACTGGATTGCTGTGGCTACTCGACGGCGCCGCCCGCCGCCGCGAGGCGGCGCTGATCGGCTGGAGCTTCGGCTTCGGCCACATGCTCACCGGACTGTACTGGATCGGCATCGCTTTCCTGGTCGACTCGGACCGTTTCGGTCTGGTCATGCCGTTCGCGGTGTTGGGCATGAGCGCCGGGCTCGCGCTGTTCCCGGCGCTTGCGGTGGTGGCGGCGGCCTGGCCCGGATGGCGCGGGCCGGCGCGGGTCGCGCTGCTGGCCGCGGCCTGGCTCGCGGCGGAGATGCTGCGCGCCTGGGTGCTGACCGGATTTCCCTGGAACCTGATCGGCACCGTGTGGAGCTTCGCGCCCACGATGCTGCAATTGAGCGCGCTGACCGGGGTCTGGGGCCTCTCGGCGATGACCGTTTTCGCGGCGGCCG
>JACZVL010000061.1 GCA_022572685.1 Pseudomonadota bacterium | reverse complement strand
CATCCCGCAGCCCGCGCCTCCGCCGCCGCAAGAAGCCGCCGACCCTGCTCGTTCAGATGTCCCGAGAGAGCCTCATACCTACTTCTTATGCCAGCAACATCAATCACACACACAATATATGGTATGATAAAGGCTAGGGGAATCCCCAATCAACAGCCCCAAGAACCGCCCTCAGATAATCGAATCGATTGTTCCGTCCCAAGCCCTTAGCGAGGATGGTGCGCCAGCTCAGTCCGGATTGAAAACCCTCCAGACTCAATTTCTCGAATAAGCGATGATCATCACTGACCGGGAAACCCCATTCGATATCGTGATAGTCGAGAAACTCCGGTGCGGCACCGCACCAGCGGCAACGTAATTTCCCGTCGGGCCCCGCTATCGTCGCGCTCATACGCCAATATTCCCTCGTTCATCACCCCCCCTCGGTTTTCCGAATTTCTTCCGGAAAACTTTAGGGAGGAAAATCGCTTAATCGAGCAAAAAATCCAGCCGTGCATCGGCTTTCGATGGGGCGATTTCCAGGATTTCAGCTTTCACCACGTTTTCAGCCACAAACGGATCGGTATTCACTCTGCTTTGCAGGTCCGACAGTGACGTGTCGTGGGCCACGATCCCACCGCCCAAATTGGGTTGCAGACTACCGGCCAACAAAAACACGCCGTCATCGAAACCGCGCTCGATCCATTCTTTGTGGCCTTCCATGAATTGGCTGGCTTCGCCTTTGTTGTCTGAAAACTTGAGAAGGACGATAAACATCGGGTTCGTTCTCCTGTTGAGGAAAGTTTTAATAGCTGCGCTGGATGGAAATCGCCCGCGGCCGGACTGGCGATACGGCCCCGCGTCTGTCGTGTCCACATGCATAGGGTAAGATCACGAAACAAACTCGGTGGGAGTCCCTTTCTCGAACGGTCTCTTAGACCACCGGCCGGAGCATGGTGAACACCGTGTCGACTCGCGTGTAGTCCATGTAGCCGAGCCGCGCGATCGGCTTGATCTTGGTCATGTCGACCATGCCGTCGGTCAGCACCTCGTCCTTGATGTGAACGCCGATCACCCGGCCGAGCACGATGGCGTTGCGCGTGCCCGGCGTGTTGGAGGGCAGCTCGACGGTCTGGTGGTAGAGGCATTCCAGGTGAATCGGCGCCGCCTTGACCCGCGGCGGCTTGACCAGCCGCGCGGGTTCGGTCTCGAGCCCGGCGAGGGTGAACTCGTCGACCTCGGGCCCGACCCCGGCGCTGGTCTGGTTCATCTGGTCGCGCAGCTCCCAGGTCGCGAGATTGGCGACGAACTCGCCGGTCGCCTCGCAATTGACCAGCGAGTCCTTGGCCGGCCCGGTGTTGGCGAAGATGACCATCGGCGGATCGGTAGAGACGCCGTTGAAGAAGCTGTAGGGCGCCAGGTTGACCACGCCCTCCGCGCTCAGGGTGGTGATCCAGCCGATCGGCCGGGGCACGATGCAGCTCTTGAAGGGATCGCGCGGCAGGCCGTGCTGGTTGTCCTTGGTCTCGTAGAACATGGCCACCTTGGTGTGGTTGGGGGTGTCGGACCAACGCTCCGCCGCGCCATCGGGGGCCGGCGGCCGATTCTAACCCCATTTGCGGGGCGGTCAGTCGGTTTTCGGGTCGTCGCCGGTCTTGGCCGCGCCCTTCGGCCCGTTGCGGTCGGGCCCGGCCCGCGTGACGGCCGAGGGGCTGCCCGGGGTCCCGGCTTTGCCGCCTCCCGGCGCGTCGCCACGCTTAACCTTCTTGGCCTCCGCTTCCCGGCGGCGGCGCAGCTTGCGATAGCGTTCGAGGTCGACGATCTCGCCCATGGCCGGTCTCGGGTTTCCTCAATCCAATCGGGATCGCGACGTTGCCCGGCAACCCCACATTCATTAGCTTAGACGAAACATCTCCGCGCGCAATGGCCAGTTCGCGATTCGCCGACGGAAAAAGCGGATCCAGGGACCGATAGGGAAAAACTGCCGTGAAGAAGCTGTCTATCGCGCTGCTCGGACTCATCGTCCTTCTGGTCGTCGCGGTGCTGGTCGGCCCGAGCTTCATCGACTGGAACGCCCAGAAGGGCCGGATCACCGCCGAGGTCGAGCGGCTGACCGGCCGCAAGCTGGCGATCGACGGCGACCTCAGCCTGACCATCCTGCCGGCGCCCGCCTTCTCCGCCGCCCGGGTTCGATTCGCCAACATCGAAGGCGGCTCCGCGCCCTCGATGATCGAGCTCGAATCGCTCGACATCCGGGTTGCCCTGATCCCCTTGATTCAAGGTCGGGTGGAGGTCGAGCGCGTCGATCTGGTGCGTCCGACGATTCTAGTCGAGATCCTGCCCGACGGGCGCGGCAATTGGGAGATCGCCGGGCTGGATCGGGCCGCGCCCACCGCTGGGCCTACTGGCGGGCCGGATGACGGGGGCGGCGGTTTCTTCGATCAGGTGCGCCTCCACAGCGTTCGGATCAGCGACGGCACCCTGATCTACCGCGACGCGACGACCGGGCGCGAGGAGCGAATTTCCGGGCTCAACGCCGAGATCGTGGCCGGTTCCCTGAACGGGCCCTTCTCGGTGACCGGCGACGCGGTCACGCGCGGGATCAAGACCGCTTTCGATGTCACCGTCGGCCAACTGGTGGCCCAGGGCGCGACCTCGCTGAACGTCACCCTCGAGCTGCCGGACGCCGGCGCCAAGGCGCGCTTCGGCGGGGCCGTCTCGCGCCACCCGGACGGCACCTCCCTGCGCGGCCGGCTCAAGGCGGAGGGCGGCAATCTGGCCGCGGTGGCGGCGCTTCTGGCCGGCGCCGGGGCGGGGTCGGGGTTTCTCGCGCAGCCCTTCGAAGTCGAGACCGAGCTCTCCGCCGACCTGCGGCAGGCCACCGCGAGCGAACTGGTCTTCCGGTTGGGCGACACCGCGATCGAGGGTGAAGTGCGGGTCAAGCTCGGCGCGCCGCTCGACGTCCGGATCAACCTCTCGGTCTCGCGCCTCGATCTGGACAAGCTGCTGGCGGCCGGGGCCGGCGCGGGGGCGCCCGCCCGGCAGGCCGCCACGGCAGAGCCCCCGAACGGGCAATCGGGGGGGCAATCCGGGAGCCAGCCGGCGCCCGGGTCCGGTCCGGCGCTGCCGACCGGTGTCTCGGCCACGATCCAGCTGACCATCGATGCCCTGGTCTATAACCGCCAGGTGGTGCGCCAGGTGCTGGTCAGCATGAGTCTCGCAGGCGGGCAGCTCCGGGTGAGCCAGGCGCTGGCGCTGTTGCCCGGCGGCTCCGACGTCTCGGTGACCGGCGTGCTGGCGTCGGCCGAGGCCGCGGCCGGCCCGGAGCTGCGCTTTACCGGGCGGCTCGAGGCGGCCTCGGACAATCTGCGCGGCATGCTCCAGTGGCTCGGCGTCGGGGTCGCCTCGGTGCCGCCGGAACGCCTGCGGCGCATGAGCCTGAGCGCGAAGATCGACGCCGGCGCGAGTCAGGCGACCCTGAGCGACATCGACCTGCGGATCGACGTCAGCCGCGTCACCGGCGGCATCGCGGTGGCGCTGCGCGAGCGCCCCGGGTTCGGGATCGGGCTCGCCATCGACAAGCTGAACCTGGACGCCTACCTGCCGCGCGCAGGCGCTCGGGCCGCCGCCCCCCGGGAAGGCCAGGCCGGCCAAGCCGGCGAAGCTGGGCAGGAGACGGCCGCCGCGCCCGCCGGCGCGGCCGGGCCCTTGGCCGTGCTGGCCGGCTTCGACGCCAACCTCGACTTGTCCATGGGCAGCCTGAGCTTGGGCGGCGTGACCGCGCGCGAGCTCAGGCTCGACGCCACCCTGAAGCGGGGCGCGGTCGAAATACGCGACGTGACCATCGGCGACCTGGCCGGCAGCAAGCTCCGGCTGTCGGGGACGCTGTCGGACCTGGCCGCCACGCCGTCGATCGCCGCCGAGGTCGCGCTTTCGGTGCCCGACCCGGGCAAGCTCGCCAGGCTGGTCGGCCAGGACGCCGCGGTGCTGGCGCGCCTCGGCGCCTTCGAGCTGACCGGCACGGTGACCGGCACGCTGGCGCGGGCCGGCTTCGACGCCGAGTTGACGGCGCTGGGCGGGCGCTTCGGCGCCGCGGGCACGGTCCGGCCCCTGGCCAGCCCGTTGGGCTTCGAGGTGAAGCTGGTCGCCAAGCATCCGGACCTGGCCGGCCTCGCGCGGGCGCTGGGCGTCGAACCGGCGCTCGGTCCCGGCTTGGGGGGCGTGGATTTGGCGCTCGGCCTGCGCGGCACGCCGGCCCGGATTCAAGTCGCGGAGCTCGCCGGCACCCTCGGTCCGGTCACGCTGACCGGCGGCTTCGCCGCCGATTTGAGCGGCCCGGCCCCGGTGCTGTCCGACGTCGATCTGGGCGTGGCGGTTCGGCATTCGGATCTGGGCGGGCTGATCCAGGCGCTGTCGCCCGGGGCCGCGGTTCCGCGAGACCTGGGCGCCGTCGACCTCAAGGGCCGGATCACCGGCGGCGCAAGCGCGTTCCAGGTCGTCGATCTCGCCGGGCGCCTGGGACCGGCCGAGGTCTCCGGCCGGCTGGGCGCCGACCTTTCCGGGGCCAAGCCGGCGCTCGTGATCGAGTTGACCACCGGCGAGCTGCCCCTGGCCGCGCTGATGGCGCCGTTGGCGGCCGGCGGAACCCCGAGTTCGGGGGCCGCGAGTTCGAGGACTGCGAGTTCGGAGGCCGCGGCCGGCGGCCGGAGGGGCCGCTGGTCGACCGACCCGATCGACCTTTCCGGGCTCAACGCGGTCAACGCGGAGGTCAAGCTGAACGCGCGGGCGCTGTTGCTCGAGAACACGCGTCTCGACCGGGTCGCGATCGAGGCCTCGCTGGTGGACGGAGAGTTGCACCTGCGCAAGTTCAACAGCACGGTCTATGGCGGCGCGCTCGCGATCACCGGCAAGATCGACGCCCGCAAGACCCTGGAGGTCGGCCTCGCGGTGACCGCGATCGAACTCGACCTGGCGCGCCTGCTCCGCGATCTGGCGGAGAGCGACCGGGTCTCGGGCCCGCTCAGCTTCAGCGCGTCGCTCTCGACCCGCGGCCGCAGCGAGGCGGAACTGGTCGCGGCGCTGACCGGCGACGGCAAGCTCGACGGCACCCTCAGGGTCAAGGCCAAGCGGGAGGAGCGGGTCGGTTCCCAGTTGCTCGGAATCGCCGGCGCGCTGCTCGGCGGGAAGATCAAGGAATTCGATCAGATTCGCGGCCTGACCGACGCCACCAACGTGCTGTTCAACGCCTTCGCCGATGCGCCCGCGGCGGTCACCGGCAGCTTCACCGTGGATCGCGGCGTGGTCGTCACCAACGACCTGCGCGTCGATGGCCGGCAGGCGGTGGCGCTGACCCAGGCCCGGGTCGACCTGCCGAGATGGCTATTGGACAGCAGCACCAGCGTCTATCTCGCCGCCGACCCGGACCGGGCCTACGTCACGGTCGGCCTGCGCGGGCCGCTCGATGCGCCCAACCCGCGCCTGAGCGGCGTGCCGCTGCAGCCGCAGCCACTCGCGCCGGCGCCGAGTACCGGCCCGGCGCCCTCGACGACGGGCCAGACTGAGACCGCGCCCCCGCCGGAAACCCTGCGGCCCGAGGACCTGCTCAGGAAAGGCCTGGAACAGGGCCTCAAGAAGCTGTTCGGGAACTAGATTCCGCCTCCGGTCCGGCCTCCGGTGCCGCCTGGGCCTCGAGGCGTTCGAGAACGTAGACCCGAACCGCGCTGGACAGGTTGCCGTGGCGGTCCCGGTCGATGCGCTCGATCAGCTTGTTGATCGAAATCCCGTCCCGGGTGGCGAGGCGCTTGAGCGCGCGCCAGAAGGCCGCCTCCAGGGTCAGGCTGGTGCGGTGCCCGGCGATCTCCACCGAGCGCTTCTTGATCGCCTGGCTCACCGGCGCCGGTCCTTCTGGCGCCGCTTCTGCCGCGCGCGCTTCGCGGCTTCCAGGCCGAGCTCGGCCCAAGGCAGGAGCGCCCCGGCGCCCCAGGGGGCTCCCAAGGGAACTTCCCGATAAGACAAGGCGATCCGCCGGCCTTGGCGCAGGTAGGTGAAGGCCTCGGCGCCGGCGGCGACGAAGCGCGGCTCCGTCTCGGCGTCGACCTTGAAGTAGAGCCGCCCGCGCGCGATCAGTCCGAACATGGCGTCGTCCAGGAACAGCCCCCAGCCGCCGAACATGGCCCGCGCGCGGACCGGCCCCAGGGGCAGCAAGCTGCCGAGCACGCCGTCGACGAAGGCAGAGGGGGCGGGGCGGGGGCGGGGGCGGGCATCGGCGCAGTCTAGAGCCGGCCCAGGAAATCGCCGATCGCCGAGATCGCTTCGGTCCAGGTCCGGCCGACGCCGCGGCCGGTCGACTTGCGCGGCGCCAGGTTGTGGTCGCCGTCCTCGATCCAGTGCAGGGCGATGGATGACGACAGTGGGTAGCGCGAGACCTCCTCCTCGCTCCCGGAGGGATCGCGGGTGCCCTGGACGATCAGCGAGGGTGTTTTCAACGTCGCCAGGTGGGCGACGCGGAGTTTCTCGGGCTTGCCCTGGGGGTGGAAGGGGTAGCCGAGGCAGACCAGGGCGCGCACGCCGCTTTCGTCGGCGACCATGCTGGCCATGCGGCCGCCGAGCGACTTGCCGCCGATGGCCAGGCGCTCGGGCCCCAGCGCGGCGATCGCCCGGCGCCAGGTTTCGAGCAGCACCGATTCCGGGTTCGGCGGCCGCCGCCGGCCGTCGTCGCGCCGGGCCACCATGTAGGGAAACTCGAAACGCGCGACCCGCAGGCGGCCGTGGCCCTGGACCACCAGGCCCTCGGCGAAGGCGTTCATGAACTCGGTGTCCATGAACGAGCCGGCGCCATGGGCGAGCACCAGCGTCAGGGGCGCATGCTCGGGACCGTTGAACCGGAACTCGGGCGGGGCGGGCGGTTCTGACATGGCCGGTGCGGGTCTCTCCAACGCGATCGTCTGCCGAACCATCAGCGGTCTTTGTTATTAGCCGCCCTGCCGCCCGCTTCGCAAGGCTGGGCGCGGAGCGGGTGGAAAATTCCCTAACCATTCCTTAACCGCTTAATCGCGATCATGGCGGTGCGGCCCAGGTGTCCGGCGCCCCAGTCGGCGCCCCAGCCGGCGCCCCAGCCGGCGCCCCAGTCGGCGCCCCAGCCGGCGCCCCAGTCGGCGCCCCTGCCGGCCCTCGAACACTGCCCCGGAGAGACCGTGTCCGACGACGACCTCAGCCAGCGCGACCTGTCGACGATCGATGATTCGGACTTGAGCCCCCAGGAACGGCGCGAACTGCGGCGCCGCTATGATGATTTCGTGGACCGGCTGCGCGTGCGGGCCGGTCTGAAGGCGCCGGACAAGGCGAAGCCCAAACGCATCGTGCGCTGGGACCCGGCCGCGATCACCCGCCGCCACTAGAGCCTTTCTTCAACAAATTCCAGGAATCCTTGCGGCCGCATTTCGCGGCCGGGGGCTAGGTTTTGCGCCGGTCGTCGATCTTGCGGAAGGCGTCCAAGGTGACGACCTTGTCCGAAGCACCGCCCTTGTCCGAAGCCCCGCCCTTGTCCGAAGCCCCGCCCTTGTCCGAAGCCCCGCCCGGGTCCGAAGCCCCGCCCGGGTCCGAAGCGCCGTCCGGCGGGCGCGGGCCGCTTTCCGTTTCGGCTCCCGGGTCGTGCTTTTGCGCCGCCGGCCGGATGTTGGCGGGCTCGATCTCCGGTGGCGGCAGGTCGGCGCGCACCACCTGGTCGTCCTTGCCCGGCTTGAACGCGCCGGTGCCGACGTCGAACTGCAGGCCGAACCGGACCGAGGGATCGGCGAAAGCGCTGACCGCCGTGTAGGGCACCGTCAGGCGCTCGGGCTCGTTGGCGAAGGACAGGGTCACGCCGAAGGTCTCCGGACCCACCTCCAGGCCCCAGAACTGGTGCTGCAGCACGATGGTCATCTCGTTGGGGTACTGGCCGCGCAGATGGTCCGGCATCACCACGCCCGGGTGATCGGTGCGGAAGGTGATGTAGAAATGATGGTCCCCGGACAGGCCGCGTTCGGCGGCGTGTTTGAGCGCCCGGCTCACCACGCTTCTGAGCGCGTCCTCCACCATGCGGTCGTATCTGAGTTCGTTGTCCGCCATGCCGTCCCTATGCTTCCCCTATGCTTCCCCGGGCCGCTGCCCCGGGCCGCTCCCACCTCGGCTCTGGTGGCCGTTCGGCCCTTGAGGGGACCTTCTCTTGCGTGGAAGTGGGGCGCTTCTGTTGCCAGGTGCGCCCCGAACCCCGCCTCGACGTGTGACGGCCGAGGACTTAAGGCTTGGCTTGCCAGCCGCATTTAAGCGGCGAGGCGAACCTCACTGAAGTTGTCATTCGCAACTAAAGTGTTGGCCCGATAACGGTGGTGCCATGCCGAGCGCCGAACATATCTTTACCACACGCGTCGATCCTGGTTCGCCCCCATGGGAGGCCCTCCGCGACCCCGGCCGCGATCCCGGCGGCCGGGGACGAAGGGCGAAACTGGTGGAGGCGCCGGGTACTGCCCCCGGGTCCGCAGCGCTTATTTCACATGCCCGTGTAGCGCCGTAGTCGGTTGCCCGACAGGACTAATATAGGGCTTTCTTGGGGCCGTTGTAACCACTTTGACGCCGGTTTTTATGCATTAATAAGTAGAATAATAATCTCATTAATCTTGTATAGATAGTATTTCGTGACCGCGCGGCCCGCCGCCTTGTCGCCAGGACATCGGTGGGGGATATCTTGCGGACGGGACCGGATGGCAATACAAAGCCGAAGCGGGGCGCGGCCCGAGTCGCGCCACGGGGACGACCGGAATTGGGGGCGTTATTTGAGCGCTAAAGCACCGATACCCAGGCTCTTGACCGAGGCCCAGGAGGCCGAGGTCCGGGAGCTTCGCGACCTCAGCACCCAGACCCGCCGGGTCACGGCGCCGGGGCTGGAGGAGATTCTATACCAGCCGATCCCGGTGCTCGACCACGGCTTCGTGCGGGTGATCGACTACATGGGCGACGACGCCGCCATCGTGCAGGCGGCGCGGGTCTCCTACGGCAAGGGCACCCGGCAGCTACGCGGCGATACCGGGCTGATCGGCTACCTGCTGCGCCACCGCCACACCACGCCCTTCGAGATGTGCGAGATCAAATACCACGTCAAGCTGCCGATCTTCGTGGCGCGGCAGTGGATCCGGCATCGCACCGCCAACGTCAACGAATATTCGGCGCGCTATTCGATCCTCGAAAAGGAGTTCTACATCCCGGCGCCGGAGCACCTGGCCGCGCAGTCCCCGGACAACCGCCAGGGCCGCGGCGAGACCCTGGAGGGGGCGGCGGCCGAGCGGGTGCTGGAACTGCTCAAGTCAGACTCCGACCAAGCTTACGCGCACTACCAGGAGATGCTCAACGAGCGGTCCGACGGCACGGTCATCGACGAAGGCCGGGCCGGGCTGGCGCGCGAGCTGGCGCGCATGAACCTGCCGCTCAACATCTATACTCAGTGGTACTGGAAGATCGACCTGCATAACCTGCTGCACTTCCTCTCGCTGCGCGCGGACCCCCACGCCCAGTACGAGATTCGCGCCTATGCCGGGGTCATGCTGGAGACGGTGCGGCGCTGGGTGCCGGCCACCTACCACGCCTTCGAAAGCCATGTACTGGAAGGCGCCCAGCTGTCCGGCGGCGGGCTCGCGGTGGTGCGCCGCCTGCTGGCCGGCGAGCGGGTCACCCAAGAGGAGTCCGGGCTATCCAAGCGCGAGTGGCGCGAGTTGATGGCCACGCTCGGCCGTTCGGATGAGGATAACGATACTTAGGAATCACTGCATCACGATCTTGGGCGCCTGACGCCGGGTCGCGCCCTGGGCCTTCACCTTGTCGCGGATTCGCTCGGCGATGGCGACGAAGGTCTTGGCGTGGGGGCTGTCCGGCCGGGACACCACGATCGGCCGGCCGCTGTCCGAGGTCTCGCGGATCTCGATGTCCAGCGGCACCTCGCCCAGGAACTCGATGCCCAGTTTCTCGGCCTCGAGCCGCGCCCCGCCGTGGCTGAAGATATGGCTCTCGTGGCCGCAGTTCGGGCACACGAAAAAGCTCATGTTCTCGATGATGCCGAGCACCGGCACGTCGACCTTGCGGAACATGTTGAGGCCCTTGCGGGCGTCCAGGAGCGCGATGTCCTGCGGCGTCGAGACGATCACCGCGCCCGCCAGCGGCACCTGCTGGGACATGGTGAGCTGGGCGTCGCCGGTGCCCGGCGGCATGTCGACCATGAGCATGTCGAGCTCGCCCCAGGAGACGTCGCGCAGCATCTGCTGGAGCGCGCTCGACACCATCGGGCCGCGCCAGATCATCGGGCTGTCCTCGGGCACCAGGAAGCCCATGGACATGCATTTGATGCCGTAGTTCTCGAGCGGGGTCAAGGTCTTGCCGTCGGGCGAGTTCGGCCGCCCGCCGATGCCCAGCATGCGCGGCTGGGAGGGACCGTAGATGTCGGCGTCCAGGATGCCGACCTTGAGGCCGAGCGTGGCCAGGCCGAGCGCCAGGTTGACGGTGACCGTGGATTTGCCGACCCCGCCCTTGCCGCTGGCCACGGCGACGATGGCGTCGATCCCGGGAACCATGGGCTTGGCGTCCGGCGCGCCGGCCTGCTGGGCCCCCGGTCCAGGCTGGGCAGCGCCCGGGGGTGCGTTCTGGGGTGCGCCCGGGGGTGCGCCCGGGGGTGCAGGCGGCGCGTTCTGGCCGCCGCTGGCGGTGTTGTGGGCGGCCGCGCTGTGGGCGGTGAGCACCGCGGTCACCGAGACCACGCCGGGCAGGGCATGCACGATTTTCTCGGCGTGCTCGCGCAGCGGCGCCATCTTGGCGCCGTCGCGCGGGTCGACCTCGATCACGAAACCGACGTTGCCGTCCTTGATCACCAGCCCCGAGACCATCTTGCGCGAAACGATATCGGTCTCGCTGCCGGGCTCGATCACGGCCTTGAGCGACTCCATGACCTGCTGTTCGGTAATCTCACTCATCCTTGACAACTCCCTGTTCTTGCCGATATTCCGCACCAGGCGTTTCGTGACCGCGGTCGATTCCGGCAAGACACTTGTGATCAACGGGTGGTTTCCGTGATATAAGACCTCGCGCGGGCTTTTGAAGCCGGATGTGCAACAAACTTTTTGGGGAGCAGCTTACAATGCCGTGGGAAAATAAAAGCAGCGGTGGCGGCCCTTGGGGCGGCGGCGGTGGCGGCGGTGGTGGCGGCGGCTCTAGCGGTGGCGGGCCCTGGGGCAGTAGTGGCGGCGGTGGCGGCGGTGGTGGCGGCTCGCGCCCGCCCGACCTCGAGGAGTTCATCCGCCGCGGCCAGGACCGCTTCAAGGGCATGCTGCCCGGCGGCGGCCGGGTCGGCGGCCGGGGCTGGCTGATCATCCTGGCGATTGCCGTGGCAATCTGGTTCGCCACCGGCACCTACCGGGTCCAGGCGGACCAGCAGGGCGTCGAGCTTCTGTTCGGCAAGTGGAACGGCGAGACCACCACCCCGGGCCTGCATTGGTTTTGGCCCTCTCCCTTCGGGGACGTGGAGACGCCCGCCGTCGAGCGGATCAACGCCATCGACGTCGGCTTCCGCTCGTTCGGCGGCCAACGCGGCAGCTCGCAGCGCCGGGAAGTGCCCGAGGAAAGCCTGATGGTGACCGGCGACCAGAACATCATCGACATCGAGTTCACGGTGCAGTGGAAGATCGCCGACGCCGGCAAGTTCCTGTTCAATATCCGCAATCCCGAGGGGACCGTGAAGATCGTGGCCGAGAGCGCGATGCGCGAGATCATCGGCCGCACCGACATCCAGCCGGCGCTGACCGATGCGCGCCAGGAAATCGAGATCAAGGCGCGCAAGCTGCTCCAGGAAATCCTCGACGAATACGAGGCCGGCATCGAGATCACCGAGGTCCAGCTTCAGGACGTCAAGCCGCCGGGGCCGGTCATCGACTCCTTCGACAACGTCCAGCGCGCGCGCCAGGATCGCGAGCGCCTGCGCAACGAGGCCGACGCCTACCGCAACGACGTGCTGCCGCGCGCCCGCGGCGAGGCGCAGCGCATGATCCAGGAGGCCGAGGGCTATCGCGAGCAGCTCGAGAACGAGGCCGAGGGCGAGGCCCAGCGCTTCATCCAGGTCTATCAGGCCTACAAGGAGAACCCGGAGGTCACCAGGCGGCGGATGTATCTGGAAACCATGCAGAATGTTTTGACCGACACCGACAAGGTGATCATGGATGGCGGCATCCAGGGCGTGGTCCCCTACCTGCCGCTCGACCAGCTTCGGCGCCGTTCCGGCGCCGAGGCCCAGTAGGACGGGGAGACCAAGACAATGAAAAACAAAGGCTTACTATTTCTCGGCATCCTGGTCATCGTGCTCGGCGTCGTCGGCTTGAGCGCCGTCTATACGGTCCACCAGACCCAGCAAGCGATCGTGCTGATGTTCGGCAATCCCAAGCGGGTCGCCACGGAACCGGGGCTCAAGTTCAAGCTCCCCTTCGTCGAGAACGTGCTCTACTACGACAAGCGCGTGCTCAACCTGGACCCGCCGGTCGAGAGCATCATCCTTTCGGACCAGAAGCGCATCCTGGTGGACGCCTTCGCCCGCTACCGGATCGAGGACCCGCTGTTGTTCTTCCAGCGGGTCAGGACCGAGGCCGGCGTGCGCCAGCGCCTGGTGTCGATCGTCAACTCCTCGCTGCGCAGCGTGCTTGGCAACGCGACCCTCGCCAGCGTGCTGTCCGAGGAGCGCGACAGCATCATGCAAGAGATTCAAAGCACGGTGAACCAGCAGGCCGGGCGCTTCGGCATCGAGATCGTCGACGTGCGCATCGGCCGCGCCGACTTCCCGGACCAGATCAGCCAGGCGGTCTACGGCCGCATGAAGTCGGAGCGTGACCGCGAGGCGGCGGAGTTCCGGGCCCAGGGCTTCGAACTCTCCCAGCGCATCCGCGCCGGCGCCGACCGCGAGGCGACCGTGATCCTGGCCGAGGCCAAGCGCGAGGCCGAGATCGCGCGGGGCAGCGGCGAGGCCACCCGCACCCGGGTGCTGAACGACGCCTTTGGCCGGGACCCGGATTTCTTCCACTTCTACCGCTCCATGCAGGCCTACGAGGCCACGTTTACCGCCGAGACCACCTTCATGGTGCTGTCGCCGGACAGCGAGTTCTTCGACTTCTTCAACTCCATCCGGAAACCCACCGAGTGACGCGCCGGGGACCGGGGTGGCGGCCCCGGTCCCGGTCCCGGGGTTCCCGGGTCCCCCCGGGGCGGCCGATGACGTGACCGATTTGTTCACCGCGCTGGCGCTGGTGCTGGTGATCGAGGGCCTGTTCCTGGCGCTGTTCCCGCACCGGCTGCGCCAGATTCTGGCGATGATGGAACGGATGCCGCCCGAGGCGCTGCGCCTGGGCGGCCTGGTGGCGGCCACGGCGGGTGTGCTGCTGGTCTGGTTCCTGCGCGGATGAGGGGACTTCTCGCGAAGACGTGATGGGGGCCGGCGGGCCGGCCATAATTCCGCCGCCTTGTTCGGGCAGGGTCGCGGTTAGTGGTGGGCATCATATGTTGGATTTTATCCACTAGGTTCGAAACGCTTGACAACCGGCGGAAACCCACCAAATCGCTGTGCAAAGCGTGCTAACCTTAACCTCAATCGCGGCGGCTTCGGTTCCGGAAAAGCCCGCCCAGCCATGGAGAATTCGAAGGTGACGCAGCCTACCCTTGAGTATCGCCGCGCCGCGCGGGCGCTTGCGCCGAGCCGCGACGCTATCCACCGGGCCTGGATCGCCGGCCTGTCGTTTGCGGTCGTCCTGGTGGCCTGGTCCATCGCGGCCCCGGCCCGGGGGGCGCCGGATAGCTTCGCCGATTTGGCCGAGCGGCTGCTGCCGACCGTGGTCAACATCGCCACCACCCAGAAGGTGGAGACGCGCCGGAGCGAGGAATTCGAGGAGTTCTTCAAGGAGTTCTTCGAGCGCCGCGGCGGCCAGCCGCCGCACCAGGAGAGGCGCCGCGCTAGCGCGCTGGGGTCCGGCTTCATCATCGATCCGAGCGGCTACATCGTGACCAACCAGCACGTCATCGCCGATGCCGACGAAATCACCGTGCGCCTGCACGACGACACCCTGCTCGAGGCCGAACTGGTCGGCAGCGACAAGAAGACCGACCTGGCGCTGCTCAAGGTCAATTGGGACAAACCGTTGCCCGCGACCTCCTGGGGGGTGTCCGACAACACCCGGATCGGCGACTGGGTGATCGCGATCGGCAATCCCTTCGGGCTCGGCGGCACGGTCACCGCCGGCATCGTCTCGGCGCGCCAGCGCGACATCAACTCCGGGCCCTACGACGACTTCATCCAGACCGACGCCGCGATCAACCGCGGCAACTCGGGCGGCCCGATGTTCAACCTCGACGGCGAGGTGATCGGGGTCAACACCGCGATCTACTCGCCCTCGGGCGGCTCCATCGGCATCGGCTTCGCGATCCCCTCGGATATCGCCAGGAACGTGGTCGCGCAACTGCGCGAGTACGGCGAGGTCCGCCGCGGCTGGCTCGGCGTGCGCATCCAGACCGTGACCGAGGAATTGGCCGAGGGCATGCGCCTGGATCGGGTCTACGGCGCCCTGGTCGCCTCGGTGACCGAGGGCGGGCCGGCCGAGAAGGCGGGGATCGTGCAGGGCGACGTGATCCTCGAGTTCAACGGCCGCACCGTGGCCGACATGCGCAAGCTGCCGCGCATGGTCGCCGAGACGCCGATCGGCCGCGAGGTCGACGTGGTGGTCTGGCGCAAGGGCGCGGAGGAGCACTTCAAGGTCGTGCTCGGCGAGCTTGAGGACGAGCAGGTGGCGGCCGCCACGCCCGGTCCCCTGGGCGACGGGGAGACCGGCGAGGTGCCGGACCTGGGCCTGGCGCTGGGCCCGCTGACGCCCGAGATGCGCGAGCGCTTCGGCCTCGGCGAGAAGACCAAGGGCGTGGTCATCACCGAGGTCGATGCCGAGGGCACGGGCGCCGCCAAGGGCCTCAAGCCGGGCGACGTGATCGTCGAGGTCGATCAAGAGGAAGTGAGCAGCCCGGCCCAGGTCAACGAGCGGGTCCAGCAGGCCAAGGACGAAGGCTACCGGGTGGTCACGCTGCTGGTGTTCCGCCAGGGCGACTACCAATGGATCGCCGTGCGCATCGACAAGAGCTGAACGGCCGGCTCATTCCATGAATTCGTCCGCCGGTAGCCCTGGCTGGTAGCCCTGGCCGGTAGCCGTAGGTACAGCTACCGGCTTATGCCAACCGTCCTTGGTCTTAGTGTCCGGCCCGAAATAGGCGGTTGATTTGTAACGGGAAATCCCGTGTCAATAACAGCACCATGTCACTCCCGCGAACGCGGGAGTCCAGGCGGTTCCATGGATTCCCGCTTTCGCGGGAATGACATAAGGTGGGGTGGCATTCTATAAGCGACTGAAAACAAACAATTCATTTCGGGCCGGACTCTTAGGCACCAGCGCGGACATCCATGCCGGAAACTCCAGCAGTCGAAGCCCCCCCGCCGGTGGTGATCGTCACCGGCCCGACGGCCGGCGGCAAGTCGGGGCTCGCGCTGGCGCTCGCCGAGGCCTTCGACGGCGTCGTCATCAACGCCGATTCGATGCAGGTCTACCGCGAATTGCACATCCTGACGGCGCGCCCCGGACGCGAGGACGAAGCCCGCGCGCCGCACCGGCTTTACGGCGTATTGGCCGGCGCCGACCGCTGTTCCGCCGGGCGCTGGCGCGATCTCGCGATCGCCGAAATTTCCGCGGCCCGGGATCAAGGCCGTCTTCCGGTGGTCACCGGCGGCACCGGACTTTATCTCAAGGCGCTGATGGAAGGCTTGGCGGATATTCCCGCGATCGCCGGTGAAATCCGCGACGCCGCGCGCGCCTTGCTGGAGCGGTTGGGCGGCGAGGCCTTCCGCCGGGAACTGGCGGTTCGGGATCCGGACTCGGCGCGAATTCTGCCGGTGAACGATCGCTCGCGGTTGCTGCGCGCCTACGAGGTGGTCGAGGCCACGGGCCGCACCATCGGCGATTGGTGGGCGGACGAAAATGTTTCCCGGCCGGGATACGATTTTTACGCCATCGTGCTGGCTCCGGAGCGGGCGCAATTATATGCCGCCTGCGACCGCCGCTTCGACGCCATGATCGAGGCCGGCGCGCTCGATGAGGTTCGCGCGCTTTTGGCGTTGCGGCTCGATGCCGATTTGCCGGTGATGAAGGCCCTGGGCGTGGCCGAACTGTCCGCCCATCTGCGCGGCGACGGCGATCTTGAAAGCGCCCGGAATTCGGCCAAAAAATCCACCCGAAATTA
>JACZVL010000060.1 GCA_022572685.1 Pseudomonadota bacterium | reverse complement strand
ACTCGGGTAGCGATTGCGGGAATGGGAGATCGGCGCGGTCGAGAACATCCATGGCGCGCTCCCCTATATCCGGGTTGCGCCCATACTAGCCCTAGTGGGTGTGGGTGTAAACCGGATAGGCAAGGTACGAACCACCCGTATGGTACATCCCGAACAAATGCCTGGAGAAGAACGTAATACCCACACACAAGGATACGGCTAGAAAAATTACCACACGCGACTTGCCCATGTGAGAGATGCCTTTCTCCATGAGATGCTACGTCGAGAGAGGATTGCTAGCCGTGCGGCTAGCCTGGTAGCCACCTCCCGGCGGTTGTGCAAGACTGCCCGGTCGCGAGGACTAGGCTACCGATGCATCAAATCGGAGCCATATTCGCACTAACGCGAGCTCGATGGAAGCGAGATAGTAGTCGTCGCGCTTGTCATAGCGTGTGGCGACAGCGCGGAAATGTTTGAGCTTATTGAACCGGGATTCCCCAGATGTCTCCTCCCAATCGCCGACAATGGTAGTACAATGGGCATCCGCACGCGAATTCGGCCCTGATCTGTCAAGATAGGTTGTGGTCCGCTCTTGATCGAGTTGATTTGGCGATGAGAAACTTGGCTTCGTGACCATTTCGCGCCGGTGAGGGCGCACTTCGACCTGCGCAGCACACACCTGTCCTGTCAGGCGACTTGGAGGCTACTGGGTCGTCTGTTAAGGCTGTGCCGAGCTTGTAGGGCAGGTGCGTTAGGAGCAATTCGAAACCCGACAGCGCGGAATCCCTTTTTCACCGGGCCAGCCTTTCCGAGGCAAAATTCCGGGCAGTGCGGCCAAGCTCATTGCTCGCTCAACAACCGTTTTTCGAGTTCCAAAAGATCCTTCTTACGGTCCTTCAAGCGGCGTACAGGTATTCCGGCAAAGATGCCCCATGGGTCAAGATCTTTGTTAACCAGTGACATCGCGCCGACGGACGTTCCTTCACCGATGGTCAAGTCCGGGAGAATGACCGAATTCGCCCCTATGATCACATGCCTCTTCAGAGTCACCATCCCTCGCGCACCCCCGACGTACTCGCTCGGCAATAGGGGATTGGTCAATTTTCGGCCGCTATAATCATCGCTTAATGTAAAGAGCCTGATCCCTGGCGAGAGGGTAGAGAAATCTTCCATTACAAACCCGGCTTTTCCGTAAATTGTGCAATGCGCGGCGACATGGACGTACGAGCCGATCCGGCACGGTTCGCCGCTTGCCATGAACATCGTGAAATCATCGATTCTGACGTTGTCGCCAATACTGATGTTCTCGGTTCCGACGATCCCCACGTTCCTCTTTATTTTGACGTTTTTGCCAATTCTGGCAAAACCAAAATTTTGCACTTCGTCTTCGGAAAAATATGCCTCAATGATGTTCATCGTTGGACTCCAACGAAGCCGCTTGGCTCCCGCCTGAAAGTCAATCCACGTTATGCTCGTTCGAAATCGCGTTCTGATCGTGAAATCCCACGGTCTCGGCAACGACGTAAAGCGGCCGACGCTTTATCTCGCTGTACATCTTGCCGATATATATGCCGATGATGCCGAGAACGATCATTAGGATGCCGCCGACGAAATAGATCGACACGATGAGGCTCGCCCAGCCTTGGACGGCGAGATCACCGAAAATCGCCCGCAGTATGATATAGCCCCCGTAAAGGAAAGAAAGGGTAGCCATCACAAGCCCGAGACCGATCGATAACCGGAGCGGTTTGTCCGAGTGGGCGACGATGATCGCCGCTGCGAGTCGGATGCGGCTGCCAAGCGTATAGACCGACGTTCCGGCGTAACGCGTCCCGTGCTCGGCTTGAATCGAGGTATGACGGAAACCAAGCCAGTGCACGATACCGCCATAAAACCGGAGGTTCTCGTGCAGTGAGCGAAAGTGCTTCACCACAACGCGCGACGTTATGGAAAAATTTCCGTATTCCGGATTGTACCCTGTACCCGCCAGATATCGGAAAATAGCATAAAACGTTCGCTGGGCTAGGTGGTAAAGCCGGCTTTCGGGGCGATTCTTCCGCGCAACGAAGACGACGTCATAACCTTCCTGGGCCTTGGCATAAAGTTCAGGTATGACCTCCGGACGGTCTTGAAGATCACCATCCATCACGACAACCCAATCCGCGTCACAGGCGTCGAGTCCCGCCGTGATCGCATAGTGTTGCCCGAAGTTGCGGCTGAAGAGGATGCCCTTGACGCGCGGCTCCTGGCGGGCAATTTCACGGATGATGTTCCAGGAATCGTCACCCCCACCATCTTCGACAAGAATGATCTCAAAGTCCTGGGTTATCTTCGCGAGCGATTCGTGTAACCGCTTGCAAAGTTGCTTGACATTGCCTTCCTCATGGAAGATCGGCGCGACGACTGAGATGTGAGTCATAGGATGAAGGCCAGTCTTTCAGTAATTTAGATGCTTAAAGAATGCGTCCGTCGAGCTCCACTCGATCGATAAGCGCCTTGGCATCGAGAATACTGCGGTACCAATCGACCGTGACCGTCCTCGTCGTGTACTCGACGCGGCCGAGCTTGAGTGCCTCGTACACCTCGCGCACACCGTCCTCGATCGAGATCTTCGCATCGAAACCGATCAACTCGCGCGCCTTATCGAAACGAACCTTATAATCCCGCTTATCATGGTCGTCTGGGGCGATATGGATTTGCACGAGGAAAGGCAAGGTTTCGCGGACAATATAAGCAAGGCTGCGGATCTGAAAGCTGGCCAAACCAATGTTGAACACTTGGCCGCTGACTTGCTCTTTCGCTGCCTCGATGACGTTGCGGAAGGCACGCGCCACGTCGCGCACGTGCACGAGGGGCCGCCACTGGCGTCCACCCCCCATCACAGTGATCATACCCTTTTCCGAAGCGTGCAGCGTCATCAAGTTGATCACCAGATCAAAGCGCATGCGCGGCGAAATTCCGAACACGGTCGCGTTCCGCAACGCGGTGGCCGAGAAAGTCCGGTCGGCTAGCGCGAGGATGCTTTCTTCCGCCTTCAGTGACGAATCGGCATAAGTCGTGAGTGGCGCAGTGGGAAAAGTTTCGTCGAGCCGATTCGATCCGCCGCTTCCGTACACCGAACAAGAGCTGGAGAGGATGTATCTCTGCACTCCCGCCGCTTTCGCGAGTCTGGCTATGCGAGCACGGCCTTTATAGTTGATTTCGTAGGTGAGATCGATATCGATCTCACCGCTCGGGTCGTTCGACAAGGCGGCCAGATCGCAGACAGCGTTAACGCCCTCCAAGTCGGATTCGTCAACATCGCGAATATCCTTTTCCACGAGGCTGAGTCTCGGGTTCGATGCGAGCTCCGCAAGGGTCTCTTTACCGAAAAAGAAACGATCTAACGCGACGACATCATAGCCGTGCGACAAGAGGTCCTGGACGAGAATGCTGCCGATATACCCGCCACCGCCTGTGACAAGGACGGTTTTGCTCATGCATTTCCCTCCTGGAAGCGATTCTCAGTGTGCGAGCTTGGCATTTCATACACCTTCGGTCGGATTTACTCGAACCGGTTTCCTACTGGCGCAGCCTCGAGCCTCTCAATGAGCGGTAGTACGGTCTCCTTCACCGATTGGATAACGTATTCCTGATCCGCCTCTGACAGACCATAATATAAGGGCAGCGATATTGTTCCTTCGCCCCATTGGTAACTCACCGGAAAGTCACCCGGCCTATAACCGTATTTTTTTGTGTAATAGGTTAAAGTAGGAACAGAACGGTAATTCACGGTCACGCCCACGTTCCGCTCATTCAATCTGATAATGGCCTGATCACGAGCCGAGGGCGGCACATGTATGGCAAAGAGATGGCGCGATGAACGGACATCGGGACGTACTCGAGCAAGTCGTATCGCTGTGCCTCGGAAGGCTTCCTCGTAGCGTACAGCCAAGGTCTCGCGAAACGGCAGACGCACGCGAATGACCTCGATTTGTGGTGGAAGAAGCGCGGCAAGCAGGTCCGGCAAGTTTGCCTTAACACCGAGCCGCAGCATATCCCAGTGTTGGTAAGTGCCCTTGCGGTAGCGGTCCGCAGCGCCCGCGGTCATGCCGTGAGAGCGCGTTTGCAGCATCTTCTCATACAGGCCAGGGGAGTTTGTAATGAAGGCACCGCCTTCTCCACAAGTCACGTTCTTGGTGGCATAGAAAGAGAAAACCGCCACGTCAGAATGGCGGCCAGGTGGCTCGCCTGCGTAATTTCCTTCAAAGCAGTGAGCCGCGTCCTCAATCACCACGATATCGAGACGATGGCCGAGCGCTTCTTTGAGCGCTTTCATGTCAAGCATCTGCCCATAAAGGTGGACAGGAATAACCGCCTTAGTTGAGGCTGTGACCGCCTCCTTCATTTTGTCTATCGACATAAGGAGTGTTACAGGATCAACGTCCACAAACACTGGTTTCCCACCCACGAGATCGACGATGTTCGATGTCGCTATAAACGTCATCGCCGGAATGATGACTTCATCACCCGGGCCAATATCGAGCGCGAGTAGCGCCGCGAGCGCTCCGTTGGTCCAACTGTTCGTGAGACCTGCGTATTCAATCTCAAAGAATTCGCAAAGCTTTGTTTCCACGGCCTTACAGACAGGGGCCCGACGTGAGAATCGGTGCCTCGAGAATTCCTTCTATATGCCGGGCATAGCCGCGATCGAGCGGGTGACGGTAGAAAGGCACGCTACGTTGCATGTTGCTATCAGCCCCAATCGGGTCCTTAATCAGCTATGTCGAGGGCCTTTGCCCGTTCCACAAGCATGAAATCAGTCGTCGCCCCTGCATCAGTTAGTTCTGACGGACAGACTGGAACCAATAGCGAGCCACGACCACTCACAATTTAGCGTAGGCCTTGGACGACAATCTACCTAAAATGTGTAACCTGGGGCAAGGCTTCCCGCAGCTTGGTCTTGCCGCTCGCGATACGGCTCGTCCAGGGCTTCGATTCGGATAGGTGTATGGAGGCATGATCGGGGCACAATTCACACGCTATCTGATCGTTGGACTTGTCTCCAATGCCATCCTCTATTTGGGCTACCTGGGCCTGACAGCCTTTGGCATGGGCCATAAGCTCGCCATGACGGCACTTTACGTTCTGGGCGTATGGCAGACCTTCTTTTTCAATCGCTCCTGGTCCTTCCAGGATACCGGGTCAATACAGGGTGTATTCGTCAAGTATGCGGCCGTTTACGGGATGGGCTATGTGATCAACTGGTCTCTCCTGTGGTTGTTTGTCGACGAATTGGGTTTACCCCATCAAGTGGTCCAGGGAATTCTTATATTCGTCGTGGCTATTTTCATTTTCTCGTCACTTCGATTTTGGGTGTTTATACGGCCTCTTTCTGATCGTGGCTCTTGAGGGCATCGTCACATAAACTGAGCTGGCCGGAAAGTGAGATGGATATTAAACTGGCCCGATGCGCGGACGATCTGAGGAGTAGGAGCAATGGACGTCGCACCGATCCGGACCAAGCGCGACCACCGCCGGGCGCTCAAGGAGATCGAAGGGCTCATGGACGCCAAACGCGGCACGCCCGAGGGCGACCGGCTGGACGTGCTGGTCACGCTGGTCGAGGCCTGGGAGGCGAAGCGCTACCCCATCGACCTGCCCGATCCGGTCGCGGCGATCGAATACCACATGGAGCAACAGGGCCTGGCGCCCAAGGACCTGGTCCCCTACATCGGCAGCCGGAACCGCGTCTACGAGGTGCTCAACCGCAAGCGCCCGCTCACGCGCAAGATGGTCTGGCGGCTGCACCGCGGACTCGGCATCCCCGCCGAGTCCCTGATCAAGGTGTCGGAGGAACACGCCGCCTGACTCCCCGCTGGAGACGGCGGCGCCATGGCGGCCGTGCCGCCCAAGCGCCGTCCCTAACGAACCCTCAACCAGTCGTGCCGTAGGAAGGGGCTTGAGCTATCCATTGGAGCCATCCACCGACGATTGGCCCCAAGCGGCACGGCACGGCCATTCGCGGGCTGGATGGTTCGGTCACGCGCGATAGGGGAGGAAGGATCATGACGGAACACGATCAAGCCATGGCCCTGGCCGTGGGCCGCGCGATGGATAAATCGGCGGAGCTGTTGCGGGCCGCCGCCGAGACCGGTGACAGCGAGGCCCAGTTCGCGTTCGCGCTCCTCAATCTGCTCGGCCGTGGCGTCGAAAAGAACCCGGGCGAGGCCTTCAGATTGTTCGGGCTCGCATCCGACGCGGGCGACGAACAGGCCGCGAGCTTCCGGGACCTGGCCGCCGAACAGCTGGCGCGCGAGCAAATCGACCAACAGCGATTGAACGATGCGGCGGTTCACGTCATGAAGGAGGCCAAGCGGCAGCAACGCTTTCCGAAACCGCGGATCGTCGAACCCGACTGAATCGCGGCCCAACCGTCGGCAGCGATGCTTCCGGGGGCCGAACCGGCGGTTTCTGGAGCCTGCGGGAACGGCTGCCCCTTAAACGTCTAATGAGCCTGCTGGCGTAATTTGTACCGCTCGCCATCGAATTCGCCAAACAGCCCGTCGGCGAACGGGTGCACGATTCTCCGCGGAACTTCCGCGGGCGCCAGGTTCCGCTCGGCGACGTAGGTCGTATGGGCCGCTTCATTCACCAGCACGTGATACCAAGGTTCGTCCCTCGGGGGGCGCGAGCGAGCGACTTGCCGGTACCACTCCTCGGTTCCTTGAAAGGTCGGATCGACATCGAAAACGACCCCGAGGTAGTCGAACAGCCGGTGTTGAATTATTTCCCCGACCTGGAACTTTGCCTCGTGCCGTGACATGGCGATTCACCGATCTCGCATCAGAGGTTATCTGACGGGGGTGCATGACCCGGCGGTGGTGGCTCCATTGGTGGTGGCGGCGGTCTGTCAGGGAGAGGCATTGGCGGCACGCCAGGGATAGGGGCCGGGGGCGGCTCCGCCGGTGGCTTGGGTATTTGGGCTCGGATCATGACAGGCGGCGCTTCGATGTGGTTGATCCCATCCTCGAACAGACTCTTTGTCATATGGGGACAGTCATCCGGGGACAATAGTTGTTTTTCCGCGCCCGACCACGTCCGTCGCTGGAAATCGCGGACTTAACGCCAAGGGCGAACTCAGCAAGCCCGAACGAAGCGAATTCCGCCGCCTCTGCGCGTTGCTGGAGGTCGAGCCCGAACAGATGTGGGAGGGGTCGGGGGGTTAGGTGGAAAACCCGGCCCGAACGCAGGCGCGGGGAATCGAATGACCGAAACGATATACCGTCTTCGGCATTCCCATAAGTAACCTGTGGAAAGGGTGTTGTCAGTGATGTGCGCGCAGTGGAAGCGTGATCCGACACGAATAATCAGAGAAATAAACCGGTATCGTTCTCAATCTTCCGGCAAGGTCACTTACCGTGGCCTCGCCATCGAACTCTTGGAAACGACCCTCACATCTTTCGTTGAGTTCAATAAGCAGTTGCATGAATCTCAGCGCGGGCAAATTGTTTCGGCAGCGCTTAACACGCCAACAGCCAATGGGCGAATTTACAAAACTCCCCTAATTAGAAGCGTAACCGCCCGGGAGTTGTCGTATATTCGTAGACCCACGAAGCGTTTTGTCCTGGTGACCTCTATGTCATTCAAGAAGCCCGCGCCGTTCACGCGAATTCGTCTTCTGAACGGTCCTATTATTTTCCAAACCAACTTCAAGAAATTTGACAGAATCTCCGCGGCCAGCAATTCCTGTCTCGAGAAGTCGCGGCTCCTTCCCTGATTCCCGCCCCCATCGCCCAAGGTTTGACAACCCTCCGCTTCCGCGCCGAAGATGCGCGTGCGAACCCGCCCGGCGAGGTGGGGCCCATGGTCAGGGAGGGACGGCGGATGGCGGACGATTCCGCGGACCGGGGCGAAGGCTGCTTCCAACCGGTATCGGGCCAGCCGATATCGGGCAACGTGACGCCGCGGATCCCGGGGATTGCGCGCGGGGGGCGCGGGCCGGCACCGAACGAGCGGAGGAATGCCATGATCCGCCGCTGCGAAGAGGCCGACTTCGAGGCGATCCTGGCGATCGTCAACGAGGCGGCGCGGGCCTACGACGGCGTGATCCCGGCCGACTGCTACCACGAGCCCTACATGCCGGCCGAGGAGCTGCGCGGCGAGATCGACGCGGGGGTGGAATTCTGGGCCTGGGAGGAAGACGGCGCGGTGCTCGGCGTGATGGGCTTCCAGGACGTGAAGGACGTGACGCTGATCCGCCACGCCTACGTGCGGCCGGCCGCGCAGGGCCGCGGCATCGGCGCCCGTCTGCTCGCCCATCTAGGGGACCGCGCCGCGCGGCCGCTTCTGATCGGGACCTGGGCCGATGCGGATTGGGCGATCCGCTTCTACCAGAAGCGCGGCTTCGAGCTGACCTCGGCCGAACAGAAGGCCGCCCTGCTGCGCCGCTACTGGTCGGTCCCGGAGCGCCAGATCGAGACCTCGGTGGTGCTCGCCGAGCGCGGCTGGCTCGCGGTCACAAGTCAGGATAAAGGGACACCACAGAGGCACAGAGGCACAGGGAACTAGAAAGCAAGAAGGCGAACCACGAAGACACCAAGGACACGAAGAAGATTTTCAGCGCGCGTAGCGCGCAACCAAGTTATTTTTCTTCGTGGTCTTCGTGCCTTCGTTGTGAATCTTCTTTCTGGTTCTCTGTGCCTCTGTGCCTCCGTGGTTCAATCGATCTTTCTCTTGGGCCGTCGCGCCCTTAGGATAAGCGCAAACGACAACACGCCATCAGGGAGTCGACGAAGATGTCTAAATCCGACCGCAAGACCCGCAGCGCCGAGTGGTTCGGCCTGGACGGCAAGGACGGCTTCAACCACCGCAGCTGGATGAAGAACCAGGGCCTGCCGCAGCACCTGTTCGACGGCCGGCCGGTGATCGGCATCTGCAACACCTGGTCGGAGCTGACGCCGTGTAACGCCCACTTCCGCATCATCGCCGAGCGGGTCAAGCGCGGGGTCTACGAGATGGGCGGCTTCCCGCTCGAGTTTCCGGTCATGTCGCTGGGCGAGACCTTGATGCGGCCCTCGACCATGATGTTCCGGAATCTGGTCTCCATGGACGTCGAGGAGTCGATCCGCGCCAACCCGATCGACGGCGTGGTGCTGCTGGTCGGCTGCGACAAGACCACCCCGGCCCTGCTGATGGGCGCGGCCAGCTGCGATCTGCCGACCATTACGATCTCCGGCGGGCCGATGCTCAACGGCCGCTTCCGTGGCGAGACCATCGGCTCGGGCACCCACGTCTGGAAGTTCGATACCATGGTGCGCAGCGGCGAGATGTCGATGCAGGACTTCATGGACGCCGAGGCCTGCATGTCGCGCTCGGTCGGCCACTGCATGACCATGGGCACGGCCTCGACCATGGCCAGCATGGTCGAGGCGCTGGGCATGGGCCTGCCGTCCAACGCCGCCATCCCGGCCGCCGATTCGCGGCGCATGGCGCTGGCCCACATGGCCGGGCGGCGCGCGGTCGAGATGGTGCGCGAGGACCTGCGCATGTCCAAGATCCTGACCCGGCCCAACTTCGAGAACGCGATCAAGGTGAACGGCGCCATCGGCGGCTCGACCAACGCGGTGGTGCACCTGCTCGCGCTCGCCGGGCGCGTGGGCGTCGATCTTTCGCTCGACGACTGGGACAGGCTCGGCCACGACGTGCCCTGCCTGGTCAACCTGATGCCCTCGGGCGAATTCCTGATGGAGGATTTCTACTACGCCGGCGGCCTGCCCGCGGTGATCCGCGAGATCGGCGATCTGATCGACAAGGACGCGCTCACGGTCAACGGCCGGACCCTCTGGGACAACAGCAAGGACGCGGTCTGCTACAACCGCGAGGTCATCCACACCCTGGATAAGCCGTTCAAGCCCCAGGGCGGCATCGTCGTGCTGCGCGGCAATCTCGCGCCCAGCGGCGCCATCCTGAAACCCTCGGCGGCGACGCCGGCCCTCATGCAGCACCGCGGCCGGGCGGTGGTGTTCGAGGACATCGACCACTACAAGGCGCGCATCGACGATCCCGATCTCGATATCGACGAGACTTGCGTCATGGTGCTCAAGAACTGCGGGCCCAAGGGCTATCCGGGCTTCGCCGAGGTCGGCAACATGGGCCTGCCGACGAAACTCCTGCGGAACGGCGTGACCGACATGGTGTGCATCTCGGATGCCCGCATGAGCGGCACCGCCTACGGCACCGTGGTGCTCCACGTGGCGCCCGAGGCGGCGGCCGGCGGCACCCTGGCGCTGGTCCAGGACGGCGATGCGATCGAGCTCGACGTGGCCGGCCGGCGCTTGCATCTCGACGTCTCGGAGGCGGAGCTGGAGCGGCGCCGGGCCGCCTGGCAGCCGCGCCACGAGAGCTACGAGCGCGGCTGGGCCCGGCTCTACACCGAGCACGTGACCCAGGCCGACACCGGCTGCGACCTCGACTTTTTAGTTGGCGGCAGCGGCGCCTACGTGCCCAAGGAGAGCCATTAAAGGACGGCGGGCCGGGCGGATTTGGGTCATGCTTTCTTTCTTCCGCAGGTAGCCGATGATCTCGAACCCGGCGGTCGCGTTGATGTCGTCGCTCATAACACCTCACGGCGTTATCTGGGACAGCCCCTAGTCACGATTATCGAGCGCCGGAAGCGGCCCGCTACTCCCCCGCCGCGGTTGCGGCTCCGCCGTGTCCGGGCAGGTCCTCGCGCCGGCCGCCGCGGGCCAGCATGTCCTCGATGACGCCGTCCTCCATGCCGATCTGGAGGGCGTCGTTGAAGCGGTTGAAGAAGCCGCAGAGTGCCGTACGCAGGGTCAACTCCACGATCTCGGCCTCGGTGAAGTGCTTCTTCAACTCGTCAAAGATGGCATCGCGCATATACTGGGGCTTGGTGGTGACCTGCACCGCGTAGTCGCGCACCAGCCGGTCGACCTCGTCGAGTCCCGGGCAGTCGGGCTCCAGAATGTTCGCCACGCTCTCCGGCGCCAGGCCCTGGTCGACCAGGCGCGGTGCGTGATGCGCCACGCAGTAGCGGCATTGGTTGAGCTTGGACACCACCACCAGCACGATCTCGAGATAGCGCTTGGGCAGCAGCGCTTCGTCGGCGAGGTCGAGCAGCAGCCCCATGAGGTGCTTCACCGCCGGCGGGCGGTGGGCGAAGACCTTGACCTGGTTGAGGAACGGTCCGTACGCGCCGGCGAAGCGCTGGTAGGTCGGCCGCACCTCCTCGGGAACCTCGTCGATCTCCACGTCGCGCACGCGGGCCATGGCGGTTCTCCCCTTTCGTTCAGGCGCCGAGCGCGCTTGAATCGATGAAGCGCACGCCGGCCCGGGTCATGGCGTCCTTGGCCGCGGCCAGCGAGCCGTCCAGGTCGATGCCGCGGCAGGCGTCCTCGATCACCACCACCTCCAGGCCGGCTTTGGCGGCGTCGAGCGCGGAGAAATGGACGCAGTAGTCGGTCGCCAGGCCGCACAGGAACGCGCGGCCGAGCCCGCGGTCGCGCAGATAGCCGCTCAGCCCGGTCGCGGTCGCATGGTCGTTCTCGAAGAAGGCGGAGTAGGAATCGATCTCGGCGCGGGTGCCCTTGCGGATGATCATCCCGGCCCGGGTGGTCTCCAGATCGGCGTGGAAGGCGGCGCCGGGGGTGCCCCGCACGCAGTGGTCCGGCCACAGGGTCTGGGTCCCGTAGGCGACCTCGATGGTCTCGAACGGCTGGCGGCCGGAGTGGCTGGAGGCGAAGGAGAGGTGCCCGGGCGGGTGCCAGTCCTGGGTCAGCACCACCTGGCCGAAGGCCGGCGCGATGCGGTTGATGACCGGCACCACACAATCGCCCTCGGGCACGGCCAGCCCGCCGCCGGGGCAGAAATCGTTCTGCACGTCGATAATCAGAAGGACATCCCCCGCGCCCGGAGCGAGATCGCTTGCCATGGCCGATACCGCCGCTCCCTGCCGCTATTCGTTTGCTCGTGTGGGCCGCTCTTTGTGGGGGCCCAAAAAAAAGCGTGGCCTCTTTTCAGGGGCCACGCAAGTCTTGGGAAGTGCGCGCGCGAGGGCCGTGGGGGGCCATGGGGGCGTTGGTCGGGCCCTCGCGCGCGCCAGGGAGGCGGGTCAGCCAGGGAGGCGTGTCAATAGGTCACCAGGAACGGGGAGGCCAGGATCAGGAGGAACGGCGCGGCGATCAGCAAGCCGGCTATCACGGCCAAACAATCCATCGTCACGATCGCGCTTTTCTGCCAAGACATGATTTCCACTCCCTTCTCGTAGGGGCCATCCCCCGTTGTCGTGTTTATAATCTAGGGCGCCAGTGGGGATTGCGATGTGACGGTCGTCACAATCGGTACGGTTTTCGTAAAATTTTATCGAAACTGGTGGATTTCCGGGCTTTTCCCGGGCCTCCCGGCGGCTCAGACGTGGTGGTGGCCGCCGCCCTCGCGCTGCAGGGCGGCCAGGGTCTGCTCGAACTTGTCGCGGTCCGGGATGTAGAGGCTCTTGCCTTTGCGGCGCACCAGGCCGGTCGGATAGAGCTGGCTCAGGGCGCGGGCCACGGTCTCGCGCGTGGTGCTGATCCGGCTCGCGATCTCGCGCAGCGGCGGCAGCGGGTGGATGACCCAGAGGCTGGGCACCGCGGCGTCGGGCCGGGCCATGCGCAGGAGCTCGGCGTAGACCCGCTGGGTCGCGGCCAGGGTGCTCAGCTCCATGATCCGCACGTCGCCCATGCGCACCATCCCGGTCAGGCGCCGCAGCAGGGTGAAGGTGACCTCGGCGTGGGCGCGCAAGAGCTCGATGAACCGCGCCGAGGGCAGCACCGCGACCAGGGTCGGCTCGGCCGCGACCACGCTGGCCGAGCGCGGCTGGCCGTCGATGGCGGCGAGCTCGCCGAAGCAGTCGCCGACCTCGAGGCGGGCGTAGGCGACCTCGCGCCCGGCGAGCGAGACGTTGAGGATGTTGACCGAGCCGGCGACGATGAACAGCACCTCGCGGCTCTCGCTGCCGCGCTCCAGCACGGTCTCGCCGGCGCTGTAGCGGCGCCAGGTGCAGTGGCTTTCCAGGCGCCGGCGCTCGGCCTCGTCGAGCGCCTCGAACAGCTTGATCCCCGCCAGGGTATGACTCGTTTCGACTGGCAAGCCCGCCTCCCAACACCCTAAAATGAACCGAGACCGCAGCCCCAGCATACACCGATACCCGGCCCCAGGTCGCCACGCTTTCCCTTTCGTTGGCTACCTCCGCTGGGCTATCCTTGCGCGCTCGACAGGTGCGCAGCAGGGAGTTGGGGAGAGCCATGAGCGAGGTCATCCATCACTACATCAACGGCCGCGTGGTCGAAGGCGCGAGCGGCCGCCGCGGCGAGGTGTTCAACCCGGCGATCGGCGAGGTCATCCGCCAGGTCTCCCTCGCCGACGCCGCCGAGGTCGACAAGGTGGTGGCGGCGGCGCGCGACGCCTTCCCGGCCTGGGCCGCGGCGCCGCCGATTCGCCGCGCCCGGGTGATGTTCAAGATGAAGCAGCTGCTCGAAGAGAACATCGACGAGTTGGCGCGCATGCTGACCGAAGAGCACGGCAAGACGGTCGAGGACTCCAAGGGCTCGATCACCCGCGGCATCGAGGTGGTGGAGTTCGCCTGCGGCATGCCGCACCTGCTCAAGGGCGAGTTCACCGAGCAGGTCGGCACCGGGGTCGACAGCTACTCGATCCGCCAGCCGCTCGGCGTCTGCGTCGGCATCACGCCGTTCAACTTCCCGGCCATGATTCCCCTGTGGATGTCGCCGATCTCGCTGGCCTGCGGCAATACCTTCGTGCTCAAGCCCTCGGAAAAGGACCCTTCGCTGGCGCTGCGCCTGGCCGAGCTCTACACCGAGGCCGGCCTGCCCGACGGCGCGTTCAACGTGATCCAGGGCGACAAGGCGGCGGTGAATGCGCTGCTCGCCCACCCGGACGTGGCCGCCATCTCCTTCGTCGGCGCGACCGCGACGGCGGAGTACATCTACCATACCGGCTGCGCCCACAATAAGCGGGTCCAGGCGCTGGGCGGCGCCAAGAACCACATGGTGGTCATGCCCGACGCCGACATGGCCCAGGCCACCGACGCCATCATGGGCGCGGCCTACGGCTCGGCCGGGGAGCGCTGCATGGCGATTTCGGTCGCGGTCGCGGTCGGCGACCGGGTCGCCGACGATTTGATCGCGCGCCTGATCCCGCGGGTCCGGGCGCTCAAGGTCGGCCCCGGCATCGACCCCGACACCGAGATGGGGCCGCTGGTGACCAAGGACCACTACGACAAGGTCATGGGCTACATCGACAAGGGCATCGAGGAGGGCGCGGAGCTGGTGCTCGACGGCCGCGACCTCACGCTGCAGGGCTACGAGAACGGCTACTTCATGGGCGGCTCGATCTTCGACCGGGTGACCACGGAGATGTCGATCTACACCGACGAGATCTTCGGCCCGGTGCTGGCGGTGGTGCGGGCGCCCGACTACGGCGCCGCGGTCGCCATGGTCAACGACCACGAATACGGCAACGGGGCGGCGATCTTCACCCGCGACGGCGACGCCGCGCGCGACTTCGCCAGCAACATCCAGATCGGCATGGTCGGGATCAACGTGCCGATCCCGGTGCCGGTGGCCTACTACAGCTTCGGCGGTTGGAAGCGCTCGCTGTTCGGCGACCACCACATGCATGGGGCCGAGGGCGTGCGTTTCTATACCAAGCTGAAGACCATCACCTCGCGCTGGCCGACCGGGATTCGGGCCGGCGCCGAGTTCGTCATGCCAACCCTGGGATAACCAACACATGAGACTCGTGACTTTCGACAAGGACGGACGTGCCATATCGGGCGTGCGCAAGGATGACGCCGTGGTCGACCTCTCGATCGCGGCCCCCGATCTGCCCGGCGACTGGCCGGCGATCTTCGCCGCCGGCGATCTCGACCGGGTCGCCAAAGCGGTGGCGGACGCGGGCCCGGAGGCCCTGGTTCCCACGGATGAGGTGCGCCTGATGGTGCCGATCCCGCGGCCGCCCAAGATCCTCTGCATCGGGCTCAACTACCGTCACCACGCCATCGAGACCGGCATGGCGATTCCGGACTATCCGATCGTCTTCACCCGCTATCCGACCTCGCTGACCGCCCACGACACGCCGTTGCTGCGCCCGGCGGCGAGCGACCAGTTGGATTTCGAGGCCGAGCTGGTGGCGGTGATCGGCACCGCCGGCCGGCACATCTCCAAAGCGCGCGCGCTCGACCACGTGGCCGGCTATTCGATCTGCAACGAGGGCTCGGTGCGCGACTTCCAGTTCAAGTCGAGCCAGTGGGCCATGGGCAAGAACTTCGACCGCTCCGGCTCCTTCGGCCCCGAGATCGTGACCGCCGACGAGCTGCCGCCGGGCGCGGCGGGCCTGTACATCCGCTCCCGGCTCAACGGCGAGACCATGCAGGACGGCAACATCGACGATCTGATCTTCGACGTGGCCACCCTGGTGAGCGAGATTTCCGAGGTGATGACGCTGGAGCCCGGCGACATCATCGTCACCGGCACCCCGTTTGGGGTCGGCTTCGTGCGCAAACCGCCCCTGTTCATGAAGGCGGGCGATGTCTGCGAGATCGAGATCGAAGGCATCGGGATCTTGCGCAACGGCGTCGTCGACGAGGCTTCCGCCTGAACCTTTGGTATAAGAGGACCATGACAGCCTTCAAGACGCTGGACGACCTGGAGGTAGACGGCAAGACGGTCCTGCTGCGGGTCGATTTCAACGTGCCCATGCAAGACGGCCGGGTCGGTGACGCGACCCGGATCGCGCGCAGCGTGGCGAGCATCGAGGAGTTGGCGGGCCGCGGCGCCCGGCTGGTGCTGATGTCGCACCTGGGCCGGCCCAAGGGCGAACGCCGGGTCCAGTTCTCGCTCGCCCCACTCGTTGAGCCGCTGGCCGAGCGGCTGCCCGGCCGCCGGGTCGTCTTCGCCGCCGACTGTATCGGCGCCGAGGCCGAGACGGCGATCGCCGGGCTCGGTCCGGGCGAGGTGGCGCTTTTGGAGAACCTGCGCTTCCATCCGGGCGAGGAAGCCAACGACGCCGATTTCGCCGCCGCGCTGGCCCGGCTCGGCGATCTCTACGTCAACGACGCCTTCGCGGTGGCGCACCGCGCCCACGCCTCGGTGGCGGCCCTCGCCGGTCTGCTGCCGGCCGCCGCCGGGCGCCTGATGCAGGCCGAGCTGGACAGCCTGGGCGCGGCGCTCGAACGGCCGGCGCGCCCGCTGGTGGCGCTGGTCGGCGGCGCCAAGGTCTCGACCAAGCTGGAGTTGCCGGGCAACCTGCCCGACAGGGTCGACGCGCTGGTGGTCGGCGGCG
>JACZVL010000242.1 GCA_022572685.1 Pseudomonadota bacterium | reverse complement strand
ATCGTCGGGCTCCCAGTAGAAGGCGACCTGGTCGCCCTTGCTCGCGAGATGCCGGTCCAGGCAGTTGGCCGAGGCGTTCAGCGTGCCGTCTTCGTACCACCTGATGTGCACGTCGCCCTCGAAGGAGACGTCCTTGACCTTGCTGTAAGGCTTGATCCAATCGATGCGCTTGCCCTCCTCGGCCCAGTAGGCCTCGGGGTCCTTCACCGAGCGCTCGTAGATCTCGACGTACTGCTTTTCGTTACAAAGGGCGCGCGCCGCCACGCCGTCCATCACGGGAAAGACCTGCGAATTCGACATCTCGTAACTCTCCCTCTCGGTCTTATGCTTCGGCCACCGCGCCGACCCCGCGCTCACGCAGCCACGAGTTAGCAAGATTATTTCCGGAAATCCCGGGCGAGACAAGCGCCCGCGCGCCTAGGTGGCCGGGTAGCCTAGCCCTCGACCAGCAGGACCCGGCCGGCGCCGTCGATAACCACCGGCGCGGGTTCCAGGCTCTGCCCGACGCAGGGGCCGTCGACGCACAAGCCGTCGGCGGTCTCGAACAGCGCGCCGTGGGTCGCGCACATGATGAGGCCGCTGTCCTCCAAGATGAAGCGGTCGCCCTGCCAGTCGAGCGGCGTGCCCAGATGCGGGCAGGAGTTGACGTAGCCGAACGCGCGCGCGCCCTCGCGCACGACGAAGATCTCGCGTGCCTCCGGTCCCTGGCCCAGGGTGAAGCCCTTGGCCTGGCCGTCCTCGATATCGTCGAGGCGGCAGAGCACGCGGCCGGCGCCGGCCTGACCGGTGGACGCCTGGCCGGTGGGCGCCTGGCCGGTGGTGGGCGCGCCTCGCTCACGGCCGGGTCTCGCCCATCTGGCAGATGATCTTCCATTCGTCCTCGCTCACCGGCAGGACCGAGAGCCGCGACTGGCGCACCAGCGCGAGCCCGGCCAGTTGCGGCGCGGCCTTGATCTGGGCCAGCGTCACCGGCTTCTCGAAGGGCCTGAGCGCCTTCACGTCGACCATGCCGAAGCGTCCGCTGGCATCGCTGGGGTCGGGGTAGTACTCCTCGACCACCTCGACGATGCCGGCGATGCGCTTCTCATCGACCGAGTGGTAGAAGAACGCGCGGTCGCCCCGCTTCATGGCCTTCATGTTGTTCGCCGCCTGATAATTGCGCACCCCGTCCCACTCGGCGCTGCCCGCGCGCACTTGATCGTCCCAGGACCAGGCCCCGGGCTCCGACTTCATCAACCAGAAGGCCATTCGCGCATTCTCCCCTTGCCGCGCTTCTCGATTCCGCGTTCGCCGCGTAGATTCGCCGCGTAGAGTTGAGTGTTAGCCGCTTGGAAGGGGAAAACAACCGTATGCCCGAAAGGGGGAATCCGCCGCCATGAAATGGGCCCGTGTCAACGAGATTTGGTGTTAGCTCGTCGGGGCGGCGCCGGGCTCGGTCGAGAACAGGCCCACGAGCGTGGGCTTCTTCGCCTCCTTGGCCTTGTGGGCCACCTTGACCCAGAAGGCCTTGTCCGCGCTGAGCGCAAACTTGCCCGGGATCATGGCGGCGACCCAGCCGGTCTTGAAGGCGAAATAGCGCGTGGCGCCGGTGAAACTCTCGGGGCCCGCGCGCACCTGGCTGATGCCGACCTGGAGTTCATCGCCATTGGGCAGGCGGTCCTGGAAGAAGATGAAAATAGCGTGGTCGGCGGCCTGGGAGGCGGCGCCGGCCTGCTGCATGGGTATCGCGTATTGGCGTACCAGGCGATAGAGGTCGCCGTAGTCCTTCACCGGCTTTGAGATGGCCTCGACGGCCCGGCCCGGAACCACATACATCTCGACCACCGGCTTCTGCACGAAGGCCGGCGCGATCTTGGCCTCGGTAAGGGTGACCGGGCTTTGGCCCGCGATCTCATAGGCGATGTCGAAACGGACCGCGGCATGGCGGTTATAGCCGTCCTGGAAGTGCAGGAAACCCTCGATTCTCCGGTTGAGCGGGGCGTCTTCCGACCATTCATACTTGACCAGTTCGATATCCTGAACGGCGAAACCGCTGTAATCGAACCCCGGTTCCGGGGCAACGATCCCGCTGCCCGCCACGCCAAGCTCCCGGCTTACCCGTGCCGGAGAGGCGCCCTTCAGGCGCATGACCGCGGCCGTGATGGCGGCCTTGACGTGGAAGGGGAACCTTTCGGGCTCGACGCGGACGCGCTTCGTGGCATCGCCCCCGAACAGATTCGAGACCGAGAAGGCGTTGTTGTTGCTGCCGCTGCCGCCGTCGGTGACGCAGGCCGCGAGTCCGGCGCTCAGGACCGCGGCGGCAAGAACGCGAAGCGTTTTGCGGGACGTGACGCTCATCTTACATTCCTCAAAGGTGAGTTCCGGGCGCGCGGGAGCGCTAAAAAGAATAATCCCCTACGAAATCTACTCCGCTGGAATTTTGGCTCCAGGAACTGAACTCTGTCTGCAGGCTCTCGTAGACTTCGTCGCCGAGCCACTCCCGGACACTGTCGCGCGCCTTCTTGGACTCCTGCCATTCCTGGAATGACCGCGCCTCGTCGTCGTCCAACGGGTCTTCCTTTTCCAACTCGTCCAGGATGCTGGATCTCGCCCAGCCCCGGAAGGTGGAGGCGGGCTGCTCCTCCTCCTCCACTATGATCGAATAGCTGTAGTCGAACCGCAGCCCCAAGCCGGTAGGCAGGTTGTTTGCCAACACGATGATGGAACCCGGCACCGCGCTGGAAGACATGTACAGGTGGTTGCCGGTAGGCAGGTTGCTTACCCACACGAAGCGGGAAGCGGTGAAATTCTCCGGTCGGCTCTCGGCCTTCTTCTCGTCCTCGTCCGGCGAGTACGTGAGCGTCGGAGACTCGACCCGAGGCCCGATGCCTTCGGCCCAGGCGGGCGGCGGCGTCAAGGCCGCGCTTGCGAATCCGAATCCCAGCACCGCGAGGCCGAGAACGGCCTGTCTCAATGTCGGCATGCTCTCCATCTCCCGGAATTGTTTCCCGATGGGAAAGGGCGTCATGTTCGGCATTGAGGCGCGGGCTCGGTTAATTAATCCTTACGCCAACAAGAAATGTGAACGTTTTCATGGTCCCTGGGCCCTACGGCCTGGACCTTGCGCCGCGGGCGCTCGCCATCGTCGGAGAGCAGCGGCCCGGCGGCCAGCATGCGCGCCGCGTTGGCCTTGAGATAATCCAGGTGCGCCGGGCGGTTGTCGGCGCGCACCTGGCCGTGGTCCGGCTTGTCGATGCAGATGAAGGCGAAGTGCCTCGGGGGTTCCTTCCTCCTTGGGTTATGCCCTCCTCGGGTTATGCGGTTTCGATCTTGAAGGGGCGGGCCAGCAGGGCCGCGATCGTCTCCTCGATGCCCGCGCCCTGGTTCAGGATGGCGTCCACGCCCTGCGAGATGGGCATCTCGATGCCGTGCCGCGCGGCGAGCGCCACCACGGCTTGCGCCGAGAACACGCCCTCGGCGACCGAACGCCGTTTGGCCATGATCTCGTCGAGCGCCCGCCCCTCGCCCAGCGCCCGGCCCAGCGAATGGTTGCGCGAGGATATGGAGGTGCAGGTCAGCGTGAG
>JACZVL010000241.1 GCA_022572685.1 Pseudomonadota bacterium | reverse complement strand
GGCCATCGCGGGGGCCGCGGCGATCTGTGCCGCGGCCGGGTCCGAAACCGTGGTCGGCGCGGGCGTCACGGCCGGGCCGGAGGCGGCCGCGGGCATTGAAGCTTCGACGCTCGCAGGCGCTTCCGGGGGCGGTAGCGCTTCCGGGGTCGGTGGCGCTTCCGGGGTCGGCGAGGCGGCGGCCGGATCGGGCGCAAGCGGCGCGCCAGCCGAGGCCGTTATCGCCGAGGCCGTTATCGCCGGGGCTATTATCGCCGTCTGCGCCACCTCGACCGCCTCGCTCATGAGGCCCGAATCGGCCAACGGCGCGTCCATGTCCTGCAGCCACAGCGTGACCAGTCCGACGACCACGGCGACCACCAGGCCGGCCGCGATCCAGGTGAAGGAGGCGCCGCCCTCGCGCACGCGCCGCCGGGACGGCGCGGTATCGTCCTGGTTCGGCGGCTTCGGCGCTTCGGCGACCGGTTCGCCAGCCTCCGTTTCGGCGATCGGCACCGGCTCGGAGGCCCCGGGCTGGGGCGTGCCGGGCTGGGGCGTGACGTCCGCCTGATCCCCGGAAAACCAGAACCGCGGTTTCGCCAGGCCCCGTTCCTCGCAGAAGGTCTCGAAGGTCTCGCGCCAGATCTGCCGGCATTCCAGGAGCCGCGCCGGGATGCCCGCGTCCTCGCCCTCGCCCGCGCCCTCCTCGCCATAGGCGTTGCGCAGGAGGTAGTCCTTGAACCAGCCGCGGAAGCCCGCCTCGAAGGCCGCCGCGTCCTCCCCGGTTTCCTCGCTCCAGGCCTCTGCAATATCCTCCAGGCTGAGCCACTCCGGTATCCGTCGCGCCGCCTGATCGGTTATGTTCGACATGCTGTGGCCACTCGTTCCTAGACCTAGAAATTATACCTCAAAATCAGGCCCATGTGTGATCCTTTTGCGGCGTTAACCACGCCCGGTAACCATAAAACGCCAAGTTTCTCACCCACCCAGCGCCCAGCCATCTCGACGGTTTTCTTGGTTAACTTAATGATATACAAGGTATATTCAGAACGGCCGCGCGGGAGGCAGCGATCCCTTGACGCCGATCCTTGCGAGCACCCGGAGTGACGCGGCGCGGCGCCTGACGCCCGAGCGGATCGCCGAGGCCCAGCGGTTGGCCCGGAACTAGCGGGAGTAGCTCAGAGCCAGAACTCCGCGCCCAGCTGCGGCAGCTTGGTGCCGAGAAAGATCGCACTCGGCGCGATCGCCAGGCCATAGGGAACGGGCTCGCCGGAGAGCAGCATGCGCGGCACCATGACCTTGGTCAGGGAGGCGGCGGTCATCAGCGCAAAGAGCAGCCGGCGCAGAACAATCAGCAAGATGGCCAGGGCCCCGCCGGCGAGCGCGATATACAGCAGCAGATCCGCGAGGTATTCGAACCCGGCCCAGAACGCGACCGCGGTCATCAACTTGACGTCGCCGCCGCCCATCTTGTTGAACGCGAACAACACCGCGCCGCCGGCCAGAACGGCCCCCGCCGCCCCAAGGTGGGACAACCAGCCGCGCCAGCCCATGTCGTACGGCAGAAGGAGAGCGGTAACCACGAACAGCGCGATCAATGCGACCGTGATCGCGTTCGGAATGATGAACTTCCAGGAATCGAATGCGGCGGCGATGCAAAGCAACAGGGTATAGAGGCCGGACGCGATGTAGAAGATCATCAGGTCGGATTGGTCCATCCCCGCCTTCCCTCGACAACAACTGGCGAAAACGACTGGTGAAAATAACTGGCGAGAATCCCGGCTCAGTTCGCGGCCGAATCGGACTCGGCCAGTTCCCGAACCTGTTTCAGATAGGTCAGGTTGCGTGCGGCGGTTTCGTTGTAGCGGGGATCGGCCTCCATGGCGCGCAGCAGGTAGGCCTCGGCGTTGCCGTAATCACCCCGCATCACGGCGATGAAGCCGATGTTGTTGAGGATGCGCGGCATGTCTCGATTCGAGGCGCCCGCCATCGCGTGAACGTACTTGCCCTGCCAGGCCAAGGCGAGGCGCAAGTTTTCCCGCGCGACCTCGAACTCCGGATCCATCCGCAGGGCACGATTGAAGTCCGCGACCGCCTCCTTCAGGCGCTTCTGCATGAGCATCGAATAGCCCCGGTTGTTGTAGATCAGAGCCGAATCCGGATTGCCTTCGAGGGCCTTGCGATAGCTGTCCGCCGCGGCCGCCCAGTCCCGATTCGAGTCGTGGTGGTAGCCGAGCGCGTTCCAGGCCCGCCACAGCCCCGAATCCAGCGCGACCGCCCGCTGGAGGCTTTCCATCCCTCTGTCCAGATTGCCCTGGAGCGTCAAGACGATGCCGTGGCCTTGAAGCGCGCGTCCATCGACATCGGCCTTGTCGATAAGGGACTCGAAAATCGGCTCGGCGCGGCCAGGATCGCCCGAGGCCAGATGCAGTTCCGCGAGCAGGAGCCGCGCCTCCCAGTTCTCCGGCTCCGCAAGCAGCACTCGCTCGATCAGCTGACCGGCATCTTCGTGCCGGCTCTCGGACAACGCCCGCTCCGCCAGCGCAAGGGTTCCGGGCGCCGCCGGCTCGACCATCGGCAAGGCCGCGACTTCCAGTTCCATCTGGTCTTGAGACAGGGTCTCGCAGCCGGCCAAGGCGACCAGCAGGGCCGCGGCAACGGCTACCAATCCGGACGCGCGGACGCACCCCCGAAACACGGGCAGTGCCTCAGCCGGGCTTGGCGCCATTGGACCTCTTGACGGCGTAATACAGGCCGCGGTCAAACTCCAACAGATCGCCGCCCAGTTCGAGCCGGACGTCCGATTCCTGTCCGTCACGGCCGTCCAGACCAACGACCACCGGCAACATGCGGGCCAGATTCTCGGCATAGGCCCGCCAACCGTCGCGATAGAAAATGATCGTTTCCTGGTGCCTGTAGTGCTCGGCGTTGGTCAACCGCTTCACCACGATGCCCTTGGCCTCGAGATGGTCGCGGAGGCGCGCCGCCATGGCGAGCCGCCCGGTCCCGTTGGAGACCTCCACCCAGGGCAGACTGGCCGAGACCGCAACGCCCCCCCCTGCGGCGGGCCCCGCATCGACACGCGGCGCATCGGGAACCACGGTGCCCAGGTTGGCGACCTCGAACTCGGCCAATGCCACTTCGGCGGCCTCTTGCGGTACCGCAAGTAAATCGTCCTCCAGGGCATCGAGGGGGTCCAGATCGCTCAGCGCCACCTCGGGCGCAACCAATTCCGTGGTGGCGACGCTTGCCGGCCGCCCCTGGCCCGGCGCCACATCGCTCAGGCCGCGAGAGGGGTCGAGACTGGCGACGATCGCTTCGATCGGCGCCGAGCGGGTCGCCTCGATACGATTCGGCACCTCGGCCCGCGCCTCGGGCAGGAGCCACGCGATCGCGCCCAAGCTCTCATGCGGACCGGGATCCACGGGCACCACCGAGCCCACGGCCAAGCCGGCCGCAAGCGCGCCGGCCGCACCACCGGAACCCTCGGCTGCAACGCCTTCCAAGGCCGCGAGCGGATCGAGGCTGGCGATCGTCACCTCGGCCGGCGCCAAGCCGGTCACCGGGACGCTCCGGGGCTGATCGGGCGCGCGCGGCCCGACCG
>JACZVL010000059.1 GCA_022572685.1 Pseudomonadota bacterium | reverse complement strand
CCGTCAGCGCCGCACTCAGGGCATAGGCATGGCTCTCGCCCGGCCCCTCGTCGCCGAGCACGATGAGCGCCAGCAGCACGGTCTCGCCGATGCGCCGCGACTCGCTCGCCTCGTCGAGGGCGTAGAGCAGCGCCGCGTTGGGCGCGATGCGGTTGGCAACCTCGCCCTCGGCGGCGATCTGGCCCCAAGTCAGGGGGTCCCGCTCGCCGAGCGCCTGGAAGACGGCGCGCAGCAGCGTCTGGCCCCGGTGCAGGCCGACCTCGCCCCCCCCGGCACCCATGCCCGCGCGCAGGGCGCGCCAGGTGGCAAGCGTGCCGTCGGTGCTCAAGGCGGTGCCGCCGGCGAGCCGCGAATAGGGCCACAGCGAGGCGGCGGCGGTGCCCGCCTGGGGATCGATCAGCGCCTCCTGCCGGCCCAGCATGAGCCAGGCGCTGGCCTGCTCGTAGCGGCCCGCGGCATAGAGCGCGCGCCCGGCGTCGGCGGCGAACCAGGACAGCGTCGCGGTGACCGGAACCTCCAGGAGCAGCGGCAGGTAGACCGGCACCAACGCCTGATAGAGCCCTTCCGCCGCGCCGAGCTCGAGCGCGACGCGCAGGATCTCGGCGCGGCTGGCCGGCAGGTTCTGATCGCGCGCGGCCTGATAGAGCAGCGCGCGCAGGCGCACGCCCGCCATGGTCTCGGTGGCGCCGATGGCGCCGGCGAGTTCCTCGGGCGTGAAGGCGAAGCCATCGTAGACCCGGGCCAGCGCCGCGCCGTCGAGCAGCCCCATGGCGCCGGCCCGCTCGGCGGCGGCCGCGCGTTGTTCGATGTCCAGATTGGGCATCTGGGCGATCGCCAAGAGCAGCGCCGGGGCGGCGCGCGCGACCTGGCCCGGCGGCAGCGGGACGCCGATGGTCTGCAACATGGCCAGATGCAGCGGGGTCAGGGTCGCGTCCTCCGGGATCACCGGCTCGGCGCCGAACAACGCGCCGGCGAGCGCGAAGAAGACCGGATCGTCGTCGCCGCGTTCGCGCAGTAAATCGAGGCCGAGCATCATCTGATCGACTTCGCCGGCGATCATCTGGCACAGCACCATCGCCTTCTGCCAGTAGGGCACCTGGTGGTAGCTGGCGATGCCGTTGCGCACCAGGCGGCAGGCCTCGGTGGTGTCGTGGGCCAGCAGCCGGCCTTCGACCCGGGTCCGGGCCCGAAGCTCGTCGTCGCGCCGGCTCGGCACCACGGCCAGCAGGTCGTTGAGCGCCGCCACCTCGCCCAGGGTCATGAGCCGCTGGATGCGCAGGCCGAGCAGGCTCTGCTCGACCTCATCGGCGATCTCGAACTGGCTGATCGGCGGTGACGCGATGGAGGTGAGCAGGCGGCGGGCGAGCGCGCGCATGCCGCGCGACGACATGGTCTCGGGCAGCAGCCCGAGCAGGCGGGTCACGATTCGGCGGTCCGAACCCCGCCACATCTCGATCCCGAAGCCGCCGGCGCCCGGATCCAGGGTGCCGATCGAATCGGGAGTGATATCCGCGAGCGGATTGACCTCGATCGCGCTGCTGCTCCCGGCGGAGATCGCCGCGGGCGCCTCGATCACGGTCCGCAGGACCCCGCCGCTCGGCGCGGGGACGTCGGTCGGGCCGAGAGTGGTCGGCGGCACCAGGCGCAGGGGCTGCTGCGGGATGTCCTGATTCTGAGCCCCGGCCGGCGCCGCCCCGGCGCCGAGCCACAGCGCGCCGAGAATCAGGGCCGGAAGACGGCGGCGGCAACGGCGGCGCTCAGCGGGGGAATCGCTCATCGGACAGGACTTTTTCGACCTTGGCCGAAGGCGGCGGAATCTCCCAGGTCGCGAGGAAGACGGCGCCGCCGGCCAGGGCACCAAGTACGACAACGATTAAAACGAGGCTCGATTTTCGCATGGGGCCTATTGACGAAGGCTAAAGAAACCAGACACTGAACCGCTCGTTCAGCCACGGAAAACCACTCCCATGACGGCTTCGCCAACGACTCGACGCGGACTTGTACCCTACCGCGGTGCTTATGGTAGGGTCCGACTGTGGCGAATTTGGGGCAGTCTATAACCCGTTTTGGAGTCGATGCAACGCCACCCGTGTCGAGGAAAACGCCGCCCGAGTCGAGGAATCTGTCTGGTCAGGTACCAATCATGCCGTCCGCCCACCCCTTGAAGGTGCCCCGCACCATCGTGCTGATCGGTTTGATGGGCGCCGGCAAGTCCTGTATCGGGCGCCGCCTGGCCGCGCTGCTGGGCTTGAAGTTCGTCGACGCCGACACCGAGATCGAACGCGCCGCGGGCTGCACCATCGAAGAAATCTTCGAACGCCACGGCGAGGCCGCCTTCCGCGACGGCGAGCGCCGGGTCATCGAGCGCCTGCTCGGCCAGGCGGTCCAGGTGCTGGCCACCGGCGGCGGCTCGTTCATGGATCCAAAGACCCGGGCGGCGATCCACGGGCGGGCGATCTCGGTCTGGCTGCGCGCCGATCTCGACCTGCTGCTCAAGCGCACCGGGCGGCGCAACAACCGGCCGCTGCTCAAGCGCGGCGATCCGCGCGCGATCCTGGAGGGTTTGATGGCCGAGCGCTATCCGGTCTACGGCCAGGCCGATATCGTGGTCGACAGCGCCGATGGCCCGCCCGAGGTCACGGTCGAGCGGGTGCGCGCGGCGGTCGAAAACTATCTGGCCGGCCGGCCCGGGGCGGCGCCCGAAGCGCGCCCGCCGAAAGCCCGCCCGCCCAAAGCCCGCCCGCCCAAAGCCCGCCTGCCGAAAGCCCGCCTGGCGGAGGACGCCGGCCGGTGAGCAGCCACGAACGCCTGGGTGTTGCGCTGGGCGCGCGCAGCTACGACGTCCTGGTGGGCGACGGCCTGATCGCCGAGGCCGGCCGCCACATCGCGCCGCTGGTGACGCGGGAGCGGGTCTTCGTGGTCACCGACGCCAACCTGGCCGAGCTCCATCTGGCGCGCCTCGAGCACGCGTTGAAGGAGGCGGGACTGGACTGCGAGGCCGTGGTCCTGCCCGCCGGCGAGCGGACCAAGGACTTCCATCACCTGGAATCCCTGGTCGAGCGACTGCTGGAGATGAAGATCGAACGCGGCAGCACGCTGATCGCCTTCGGCGGCGGGGTGATCGGCGACATCGCGGGTTTCGCCGCCTCGGTGCTGCTGCGCGGCATCGATTTCGTGCAGGTCCCGACCACCCTGCTGGCCCAGGTCGACAGCTCGGTCGGCGGCAAGACCGGGATCAACTCGCGCCACGGCAAGAACCTGATCGGCAGCTTCCATCAGCCGCGCCTGGTGCTCGCCGATACCGACGTGCTCTCGACCCTGCCGCGGCGCGAGTTGCTCGCCGGCTACGCCGAGGTGGTCAAGTACGGCCTGGCCAGCGAGCCCGAGTTCTTCGCCTGGCTGGAGGGTCACGGCACCAGCCTGATCGAGGGCGACCCCGATGCCCGGCGCCAGGCGGTGCTCAGGAGCTGCGCCGCCAAGGCCAAGGTGGTCGCCGCCGACGAACGCGAAGCCGGCCCGCGCGCCCTGCTCAACCTGGGTCATACCTTCGGCCACGCGATCGAGGCGGAGGCCGGCTACGGCGAGTTCCTGCACGGCGAGGCGGTGGCGATCGGCATGGTGATGGCGTTCGAGTTGTCGGCACGGCTCGATCTCTGCGCCGCCGAGGACGTGGCGCGGGTCCGGCGGCACCTGGCCGCGGTCGGCCTGCCGACCGGGCTCGACGGGGCGAGCGGGCGGGTCTGGGACCCGCGGCGCCTGTTCGAACACATGACCCGCGACAAGAAGGTCGTGGCCGGGCGCGTGGTCTTCGTTCTGGTGCGCGGCATCGGCGAGGCCTTCGTGAGCGATGCGGTCGACCCGGCCGAGGTCGAGGCCTTGTTGACCAACTCCATCGCCGCCTAGTGATGTGTTTCCAACCAAAGGTTCCCGATGTTGGCAGTTGAATTTTCACCGCAAAGACAGCAAAGATAAAGACTCACCACAGAGGCACAGAGACACAGAGAACCACAAAGAATCACCACGAAGACTCGAAAGGCACAAAGAAGGTATTGGCGCGAAGCGCGCAACCAAAAACAGATTGGCGGCTTCTTTGTGTCTTAGAGTCTTGGTGGTGAATCTTTCTTCAGTTGCTTCTCTGTGTCTCTGTGCCTCTGTGGTGAATCTTTCTTCTGCCCATCGGGTACGAAATGTTGGAGCCGGAACACTAGCGTGATGGTTCCAGGGTTGCGGAACAGTCTTTCACGGCAAAGACGGAAACCATGGAAACGGAAATTCTGATAACGGTCGGCATCATCCTGGTGCTGCTCGTGCTCTCGGCCTTTTTTTCGGGCGCCGAGACCTCGCTGACCGCCGCCTCGATCCCGCGCATGCATACCCTGGCGCGGCAGGGCGACCGCCGGGCCAAGCTGGTCAACGAGCTCTGGTCCCGCAAGGAGCGGCTGATCGGCGCGATCCTGCTCGGCAACAACCTGGTCAACATCATGGCTTCGGCGCTCGCCACGGGACTGCTGATCGGGCTGTTCGGCGATGCCGGGGTGGCCTACGCCACCGTGATCATGACCTTCCTGGTGCTGGTCTTCGCCGAGGTCCTGCCCAAGACCTACGCGATCCACCACGCCGACCGCCTGGCGCTGGGCGTGGCGCCGATCCTCAAGGTCATGGTCGTCGTGCTGTTTCCGATCACCCATACGCTGCACGTGCTGGTGCGCGGTACGCTCAAGCTGTTCGGGATCGAGATGTCGGCGAGCCTGTCGCCCGAACACTCGGAGGAGGAGTTGCGCGGCGCCATCGATCTGCACGCCGGCGAGGGCAAGGAAGTGCGCCACGAGCGCGCCATGCTGCGCTCGATTCTCGACCTGGCCGACGTCGAGGTTTCCGAGATCATCACCCACCGCAAGCAGGTCAGCTCGATCGACGTCAGCCTGCCGGCGGCGGAGATCGTAAGCGCCGTGCTGGAAAGCCCGCACACCCGGCTGCCGCTGTGGCGGGACGAGCCGGACAACATCCTCGGCGTGTTGCACGCAAAAGCGCTGCTGCGCGCCGTGCAGGCCCAGCCGGGCGACCTCGGCAAGCTCGACGTGCTGGCGATCGCGATTGCGCCCTGGTTCATCCCGGAATCCACCGATCTCCTGTCCCAACTCCAGGCGTTCCGCGCGCGCCACGAGCACTTCGCCATCGTGGTCGACGAATACGGCGAGGTGCTCGGCATCGTGACGCTCGAGGACATCCTGGAGGAGATCGTGGGCGAGATCGCCGACGAGCACGACGTGGTGATCGAGGGCGTCAAGGTGCAGCAGGACGGCTCGATCGTGGTCGACGGCACGGTCACGATCCGCGATCTGAACCGCCAGTTCGAGTGGCAACTGCCCGACGAGGAGGCGGCCACGGCCGCCGGGCTGGTGCTGCACGAGGCGCGGCGCATCCCGGAGGTCGGCCAGGCCTTCGTGTTCCACGGGTTCCGCTTCGAGATCCTCGGCCGCCAGCGCAACCAGATCACCTCGATCAAGGTCCGGCCACTGGACGCGGGCGCGGTGCCGCGCGCCGACGCGGGGCCGGAAACGGAAGTGCCGGATTCGGACCACGCCGGATAGCTCGGCGGCCTCGGCCACGTTCCGCCCTCGCTTGACCTGGTCGGCCGGGCTCTGCCACAGTGGTCTGAACGACACGTCCGATAGGCCTGACCACTCCGATCGGCAAGGGAGAGGGACCATGCAACGACGGATCGTACCCGATCTGGTCAGCAATCAGACCCTCGCGAGCCTGCCCCCGAGCGCGACGGTGCGCGATGCCACCCGGGTCATGACCGAGCGCCGTATCGGTGCCATCCTGGTCGCCGTCGACGGCCGGCTCCAGGGAATTTTCACCGAACGCGACGTGCTCGCCCGGGTGGTCGCGGCGGGCCTCGACCCGGACAACACGGTCCTGGGCGGGGTCATGACGCCCAATCCGGACACGCTCGCGCCCAACGATACGGCGCTCGAGGCGCTGCGGAAAATGAACGAACGCGGCTACCGGCACCTGCCGGTGGTCGACGGCGAACGGGTGGTCGGGATCGTCTCGATCCGCGACCTCTACGCCGTGGTCAACCACGAGCTCGCCGAGGACCTGCAGCAGCGCGAAGCCTTCATTTTCGATACCGGCTACGGCAGCGGCTGAAACGGCCCGCGGGTTCGGGCAGGGCCCGGGGCGGCGGGTTCTGCCGTGTTGACCGAGGGCCTCCGGCTATTATAGTGCGCCGCCGGAATCCCCAGCCCCCTAATTCCCAGCCTGCGAGCCGACATGCCCCTCTCCCCCGCCGCCGAACGCGAGCACCTGCACACCCGTCGGATAGAACTCCACGGCTATCGGCGCGCCGACGGCCTGTGGGACATCGAAGGCCACCTGACCGACGTCAAGACCTACGGCTTCAAAAACGAGTTCCGCGGCGAGATCGCGGCGGACGAGCCGATTCACGACATGTGGCTGCGGGTCACCATCGACGAGGGCTTCGTGGTGCGCGACGTCGAGGCGGTCATCGACGGTTCGCCGTTCCGGATCTGCCCGGAGATCACGCCCAACTTCAAGAAGCTGATCGGCGCCCGCATGACCAACGGCTGGCGCCGCGAGGTGCGGACACGCCTGGGCGGCGTCGAGGGCTGCACCCACCTGGTCGAAACCCTGGGCGCCATGGCGACCGCCGCCTATCAGACCCTCTACCCGGCGCTGGCCAAGAAGAACAAGGTCCATCGCGGCCTCGGCAAGCCGGCGATCGTCGACAGCTGTCACGCCTTCGCCAGCGACGGCGAGGTGGTCAGAAAACGCTGGCCCCAGTTCTACACCGGGTCCGATTCGTAGCGGCGGAGGCCGGGCGCGCCGCGCGCGCGGCCGCCAGTCCGGGGGCCGCCAGTCTGGGGGCCGCCGGTCCGAGTCCGGGCCCGGGCCCGGGTCTTGTAGAGCGCGCCGTGGCCGATGCCGGCGTGGCCCGCCTCGGTCGCCGCCGCCCGGAAGTAGTTGACGATGAACACGCGGATCGCCGCGGTCCGGCTGGAGGCGCGGCGGCGCTCGTCGATCATCGCGCAGAGCTCGTGCTGGCTCATCTCCTCGCGCCGGCAGATCTCCTCGAGCGCGTCCCACATGGCCGGCTCCAGGCGCAGGCTGGTGCGCCGCCGGCCGATGGTGACGTTGCGATTGACCAGGGTGCTGGTGCCCGGCGCCGCCCGGCCTTCCGCAAGCCCGGCCTGAATCGCTGTCCGTTCGTGCCGCATCGACCGTCGTCTCCGGATTCTTCCGCCCCGTCACCCCCGGCTCTCGCGCGTGGCGAGCCATGCCATGGGTATACACAACCCAAACGGCTGTCAATAATATAGATTACCCGTAACAATTGCTGTTGCGGCGGCGCCTCGGGAATTGCCCCCCCCGGGGGGAGGCGGACCGAGGTGGGCGGAGGCGGGCGGGGGCGAGCGGGGGCTAACGGGGGCGGGCGGCCCCAGGGCGGCCCCAGGGCGCCCCCAGGGCGCCATTGTCTTACCCCGCCCGCGATATCATATTGGTGCCAGACAAGGAGGATTTTCGAGCCATGACCGTGCAGCAGAGCATCCAGACCAAGATCGCGGCCGCCTTGGCGCCGAGCCATCTGGAGGTGGTCAACGAGAGCCACATGCATTCCGTGCCACCGGGCTCGGAGTCCCACTTCCGGGTGGTGGTGGTCTCGGACCGCTTCGAGGGACTGCCGCTGGTACGCCGCCACCAGACGGTCAACCGGATCCTCGAGGGTGAGTTCGAGGACGGGCTTCACGCGCTGTCGATGCAGACCCTGACCGGGGCCGAGTGGCATGACCGCGGCGGCCGGACCCGGGCCTCGCCGGCCTGCCGAGGCGGCGGCAAGGCTGATTAGAGGGGACGACTCGCGAGCTCCAGGACGGAACTAGTCCCGTTTCAGGCGCTCGATCGTCGCCGGCGGCAGCCCCGCGGAATCGCCGTAGTAGATATAGTCGGATGTGATTCCGGTCAGCCTCCGGACGCCGTCCAAATCCTCGGGCTCGATCAGGCGCAGGCCCCGCTCCCAGCTGGTCAGCGTGTTCTCCTCGACGCCAAGCTCCTTGGCGAACGCGCGCGCGGTGGCGAAACCGGCCGCGGTTCGGGCGGCCCGAAGCCGTGCGCCGACGTCACGTTTCCAGGTCTCCGAGCGTTTTCCGTCAGGCATGGGTCCCTCACTTGCCGAATTCGGCGTGCGGCGCGTGCGCCCCATTGGAGGGATAAGGTCTAAATCGCCCCGGTAAAGAAAACCTGAATATTCAAATAACGGTAATACTCGTACATGTTGCAGGGTTGCTACGATCTTGAGGCTCTAATGTTGATGATTAGAAGCTGCAATATTAAAAGTCATAGGGGAAAAAATATCCGGACAATGAAAATAAAAGTGGTAATCCTACCATGCGTAGGACATTCCGTTTGAAACCTAGTATTCCTACATAAAGTAGGATATACCTCCGCCCGGTCCGAAATCCGATCCGCCAGGGTCTAGCGAATTCGGCCACTCCTCTACGAGGACCAGGCATACCGGGGGGTTACGCCATGACCACGATCTCCACGCGCCGCATTCGGCGGCGGACCAACCCTTGGCCGCAGGCGCCCGCCCGCGCGGAGCCTTCCGCGAACCGGGCGCCGTTTCATCCCGGCGCCGGAGCGGCCCACCGTCAGACCGGGCCCTGGGAGCGGTTCCATGGCCGCTGAAACCGGCGCCGAGCTGGTGCGGTTCCGGATCAGCCGCTACCACTGGTTTGCCCGACGCTATCGCGACGAGGCGACCGAGGAATTGTACCATGCCGAGGAGGCGCGCCAGTCGGAGGATTCGGAATTCGAGCGGATTCATCGGGAAGGCGTGACCAGCGCCCTGAAAATCGCAAGGTTTTTCGAGGCCGAGGCCGCGAGCATGGAACAGCGGCTTCACGGCGGGGCCGACTAGCCCCCGCCACAACCGGCGATCTCACTGTTTTATGGCTATATTAACGACCAGGTGGGGTATCCTGTCCGCCTTGCTTCGGAGTGATGCCCTATCCATAGTCTGAGCCATGCGACGACCCGTCCCCGCCGAGATCAACGCGCCCTTCGAGCGCGAAACCGACGCCGAACGACGCTGCCACGCGCCGGACTGCGCGGAGGACGGCGTGCACCGGGCGCCGGTCGCACGCGACCGGCTGACCGAGTACTACTGGTTCTGCAGGGAGCACGTGCGCCGGTACAATCTGGCCTGGGACTTCTTCGCCGGCATGAACGAGCAGGAGATCGAGCGCCAGCGGCGCTTCGATACGGTCTGGCAGCGGCCGAGCTGGCCGTTCGGACGGTTCGGCGGACGCGCGGCCGGTCGCTCGGGCGGCGGCGGCGGCTACCGGGTCCACGACAGCTTCGGATTTTTCTCCGAGGGCCCGCGGAGCGCCGACGAAACCGGAGCGGCGCGCCCGCGGACCGCCGAGCAGAAGGCGTTGGCGTTGCTCGACCTGGAAGAACCGGTCAGCTTCGCCGACGTGAAGGCGCGTTACAAGACGCTGGTCAAGCAGCTCCACCCCGACGCCAACGGCGGCGACACCGAGGCCGAGGAGCGCCTCAAGATCGTCAACCAGGCTTATGGAGCGCTCAAGATCAGCTTTGCATGATGCGCCGGATCGGGTAGTACCCCACTGATATCACGATCGCATCCTTGACGGAACCTGAGCCCATGTTACCAGAACACGCCGAAGGCGGCGAGCTGTCGCTAGAGGAACCCGACATCACGGTATCGGTGCGCCAGACCTTCGGGCTGGACAGCGACATGCAGGTTCCGGCCTTCAGCCAGTCCAACGACTACGTGCCCGATGTCGACGACGTCTACCGTTTCGACCGCGACACCACGCTCGCGATCCTGGCCGGCTTCGCCTACAACCGCCGGGTCATGATCCAGGGCTATCACGGCACCGGCAAGTCGACCCACATCGAGCAGGTCTCGGCGCGGCTCAACTGGCCCTGCCTGCGCATCAACCTGGACAGCCACATCAGCCGCATCGACCTGGTCGGCAAGGACGCGATCGTGCTCAAGGACGGCAAGCAGGTGACCGAGTTCCGCGAGGGCCTGCTGCCGTGGTCGATACAGCACCCGATCGCGCTGGTGTTCGACGAGTACGACGCCGGGCGCCCGGACGTCATGTTCGTGATCCAGCGGATACTCGAGGTCGACGGCCGGCTGACCCTGCTCGATCAGAACCGGGTCGTTCATCCTCACCCGGCGTTCCGGCTGTTCTCCACCACCAACACCATCGGCCTGGGCGACACCACCGGGCTCTATCACGGCACCCAGCAAATCAACCAGGGCCAGATGGACCGCTGGAACATCGTCGCGACGCTGAACTACCTGCCCCACGAGGAGGAGGAGGCCATCGTCCTCGCCAAGTGTCCGCAGTACAGCAGCAAGGACAAGCGCGAGGTGATCACCGCCATGGTGGCGCTCGCGGACCTGACCCGCTCCGGCTTCATCAACGGCGACATCTCGACCGTGATGAGCCCGCGCACGGTGATCACCTGGGCCGAGAACGCCAAGATCTTCGACGACATCGGCTTCGCCTTCCGGGTCACCTTCCTCAACAAGTGCGATGAGGTCGAGCGCCCGGTGGTGGCCGAGTACTACCAGCGCTGCTTCGGCACCGAACTCCCCGAAAGCGGCATCAAGGCGACCTTGGTGTAATACCAAGGGTCAGTGATCGAAGGCCCATAGAGACCGTGCCCGACGCCGAAAGCCCGATCGAGCGATTCCGCCGCACCACCGGCGCGGCGATCCGCGCCATTGCCGGGCGCGACGACATCACGGCCAGCTTCACCCCCAGCGGCCAGGGCCTGGTCGGCACCGAGGCGCGGCTGCCGCTGCCGGCGCGCGACCTGCCGCCCGAAGACGCGGCCACGGTGCGCGGCGAGGCCGACGCCATCGCGCTGCGCCTGCGCTATCACGACGACAAGCTGCACCGGAACCGGCGCCCCGGCGCCGAGATGGCGCGCGAGATCTTCGACAGCGTCGAGCAGACCCGCTGCGAGGCGCTCGGCATGCGGCGGATGGCCGGCGTCGCGGCCAACCTCGACGCCGCCCTCGAGGAGCACTACCGCAATCGCGGCTACGCCCGGGCCGCGACCCAGGAGGACGTCCCGCTCAGCGAGGTGCTGCGGGTGCTGGCGCGCCAGGCGATCACCGGCGTGGAGCCGCCGCCCGCCGCCAGGGCGATGATCGACCTCTGGCGCCCGAGCCTCGACGCCCGGGTGCTGCGCGACCTCGCCGAGCTGCGCGCGCGCATCGACGACCAGCAGGGCTTCGCCGAAGCGGTGCGCGACATGCTCGCCCACCTCGACTTCGACCTCGGCCCCGAGGACGATTCCGGCGACGACGACAACGAAAACCAGGGCGAGGGCGAGGAGGAGGACCCCTCCGAGGCGCGCGGCGAGGGCGGCGAGCAGGACGCGGCCGACGCCGCCACGCTCGAGGGCCAGCTCGGCGAGGCCAGCGAGGCCGAGGGCGCCGAGGGTCAGGAGGCCGACGCCGACGGCGAGATGATGCCCGGCTCCGGCGACGACGAGCCCGGCCGCCCGGGCCAGCCGCCCAACTTCGACGACCGCCGCGGCGCGCGCGGCGCCGAGGCCTACCGCGCCTTTGCCACGGAGTTCGACGAAGCCGTGGAGGCCGCCGATCTCTGCGACGCCGACGAGCTGACCCGGCTGCGCCAGATGCTCGACCAGCAACTGGCCGCGCTCCAAGGGATGATCTCGCGCCTGGCCAACCGGCTGCAGCGGCGCCTGCTGGCCAAGCAGACCCGGAGCTGGGATTTCAACCTCGAGGAAGGGCTGCTGGATTCGGCGCGCCTGGCGCGCGTCGTCACCAACCCGGGCTCCTCGCTCTCCTTCAAACAGGAGAAGGAGATGGAGTTCCGCGACACCGTGGTGACGCTTCTGATCGACAACTCGGGCTCGATGCGCGGCCGGCCGATCACGGTCGCCGCGATGTGCGCCGACATCCTGGCGCGCACGCTCGAGCGCTGCGGGGTCAAGGTCGAGATCCTCGGCTTCACCACCCGGATGTGGAAGGGCGGCCAATCGCGCGAGCGCTGGATCGCGGCCGGCAAGCCGCCCAACCCGGGGCGCCTCAACGACCTGCGCCACATCATCTACAAACCGGCCGATGCGCCCTGGCGGCGCGCCCGCAAGAGCCTCGGGCTGATGCTGCGCGAAGGCATCCTCAAGGAGAACATCGACGGCGAGGCGCTGCTCTGGGCCCACGACCGGCTGATCGGCCGGAGCGAGCAGCGGCGCATCCTGATGATCATCTCGGACGGCGCGCCGGTCGACGATTCGACGCTCTCGGTCAATCCGGGCAACTACCTGGAGCGCCACCTGCGCGAGGTGATCCGCTATATCGAGACCCGCTCGCCGGTCGAGCTGATCGCCGTCGGCATCGGCCACGACGTGACCCGCTACTACCGCCGCGCGGTCACCATCGTCGACGCCGAGCAACTGGGCGGCGCGGTCATGGATCAACTGGCCGCGCTGTTCGACGAGGACGCGCCAACGACCCGCACCCCGGGCCGCGCCAATGCCAGGCGGCGCCCCGCGACCCGGCGCCGCCAGGCCGCCGGCGGGCTTCACTGACGGGGACGGAGCCCCGCGAAATCCCTACGGACGCACCTGGAAGACGATCTTGCCGCGGACGTGGCCGGCCTGGCTGAGTTCGTGGGCCTGGGCCGCCTCCGAGAGCGGCAGGATTTTGATCTCCGGCGGCTTGACGGCGCCTTCGGCGACCAGCTCCAGGACCCGCTCCAGGTGCGCCCGGTCGCGGCCGACGTGGGGGCGGGTCACGGTCACGTCGTCGCGCGAAGGGGTGAAATCCTTCGGCCCCGGCGCGATATGGATGAGCCGTCCGCCCGGCTTGAGCACCGCGAAGGAGCGCGCGTGCACCTCGCCGCCGATGGTGTCGAACACCACGTCGCAGCCTTTGGCCACCAGCGCGAAATTCTGCTTGGTGTAGTCGATGGTTTCATCGGCGCCGAGCGCGCGCAGGTAGTCGTGGTTGACCGCGCGGCCGGTGACCATGACATAGGCGCCGACGTGGCGCGCGTACTGCACCGCGAAGCTGCCGACCCCGCCGGCGCCGCCGTGGATCAGCACCCGCTGGCCGGCCCCGAGCCTGGCTTCGTCCTCGAGCGCGACCAGCGCGGTCAGGCCGGTCAGCGACAGCGCCGCGGCCTCGACGTGGCTCAGCGAGTCGGGCTTGCGGGCGGCCAGCGCGGCGGCGATCGAAATCGCCTCGGCGTAGCCGCCCTCGCGGCCGCGCTGGATCACCGCGAAGACCGCATCGCCGGGCGCAAAATCGGTGACGCCCTGACCCAGGCTCCGCACCACGCCCGAGAAGTCCCGGCCCAGGATGTGGGGGAAGTCGAGGCCGGGCTCGCCCCGGCGCGGGGCCGCGCGCACCTTCGAGTCGGCCGCGTTCACGCTGGCGGCATGGATATCGACCACGATCTCGCCCGGTCCGGCCACCGGGTCGACCACGGTGTCCAGGCGCAGCACCTCGGGCCCGCCATGGTCGTCGAACAGAACTGCACGCATCGGCGCCCCCCCTTGTGATCCGTGTTTCTCGGAACCTATCAACTATGCGGAGGCCGAGGCGGCGTCAACGTGCGATGGCACGGAATCCGGGACCGCGGGCGCCGGTCCTGGGCCCACCCGGGGCGCCGGCGAGCCGGCGGATCGGGCATTTCCGCGCGACGCCCTGGCTGCCTCGCAGTCCGAGGCCGTCTCGTTAGACTCCATTGGCCGACCTCTCTACAATAATTGCACGCTGAATCCGGGATTTGGAGTATCCCGTGGAACCGCAGAGAATCGACCGAAAGCTCGCGGCCATCCTGTTGGCCGACGTCGCAGGCTACAGCCGGCTCATGGAGGCGGATGAGGAGGGCACGCTGACTCGCCTCAACACGCTGCTCCAAGAGGTCGTCGAGCCCCAGATCGACAAGAACCGCGGTCGCGTGGTGAAGCACATGGGTGACGGCATCCTCGTCGAGTTTGGCAGTGTCGTGGATGCCGTGAGGTGCGGGGCGGCCGTTCAACAGGACATTCGAGGGCGCAACGAGGGTGCGCCCGAGCCCCAGCGCATGGAACTCCGCATCGGCATCAATCTGGGCGATATCATTCACCAGGACGGTGACATCTTTGGCGATGGAGTAAACGTCGCGGCACGTCTGCAGCAACAGGCGGAGCCCGGCGGCATCACGATTTCCGAGGATGTCTATCGACAGGTCGAGACCAAGCTTCCATTGGTTTGGCACGATCTTGGCGGGCGACAGGTAAAAAATCTAAGGCGCACGATTCGCTCCTATCGGCTTCTCATCGATTCGGAGAAAAAAGATCATGAGGCCCCCGCTGACACGGGAGCCAGAGTTGGCCGCCGCTGGGCCGTGCCTCTAGGACTCGGGATTTTGTTGATCGCGGTCGGTCTCGTCGCCTGGGTGTATCTCGATCGGGAGCAAGCCGTTTCGTCGGGTCCGGAATGCACGGACCATCTCGGCTTGCCGGTGGCGGCGGAAGATTGCCCGAGTGGACAGAACTGATCCGAGGATTGCTGTTGCGCTTGCGAGCACGATCGTCAAAAACGACGCTGCGGGAGGACAGAGATAACCATGCTGTCGAATTGTAGAGGCCATGCTGCAAGGCTGCTCTTCGCCGTTTCCTTGCTGATCGTCACCAACCACGCCTATGGGGAGGAACTCCCGGAGGGCATAACGGTAACCCTGATCGCAGAGTACGCGAGCAGGATACCGGCTTTGGAAAAGGTGCGGCTGGTAAAGGTGGTGATGAAACCCGGCGCGGCATTCACGAACATCGTCATCACGAACGAGGAATATTGCCGACTTTCGCAAGGACAGTTGACGCGCACCAATCACACCACGGGAATAACCCAGGTCATTACGGCTGGGTCCATGTGGGCGCCGCCCAAAGGCGATCGCCATACGGTGATCAGCACCGGTGATGTCGACGCCGTCATGTGGGTCCACCAACTCATCGAAAAAGGTGCCGCGGAAAGCAAGATGTAAAGATCGGCTTCGGGCGTTCGCGGCCGGGTCACGCCTCATCAACGGGTGACGGCGTCGCGAGCACGCTCGGGCGCGCCGCCATCGCCTCGAACCAGCGCGCCAGGCCCGGGTAGCTGTCCAGCAGGCGGGCACCCTCGGGCGCCTTGCGAAACAGGGCGAACATGGGAAACGCGCGCAGGTCGGCCAGGCTGACCCGCTCGCCGGCCAGCCAAGGCCCCTCGCCCATCAAGGACTCGACCGCCGCCAGACAGGTCCGGGCGCGGACCAGCGCCGCGGCGATCTTGGCCTCGTCCGGCGTACCGCCCGATTGCGCAACCCGGACGCGCTCGACGAAAACGTCCCAGACCAGGGTGCGGTAGGCATAGTTGTCGAGGATGCCGAGGAGCTGATGGACCCGCGCCCGCGCCCGAGCGTTCGTTGGCATCAGCGGCGGTCCCTCGAAGACCTCGTCGATGTAGAGGCTGATGGCAGTGGCCTCATGGAGCCGGAAGCCGTCGTGCTCGAAGGCCGGGATGCGGGCGAAGGGGTGGCGCTCGAGATAGCCGGGCGGCGGGCCGCCTTCCGCGAAGATGTCGACCTCCTCCAGGCGGTAGGGCACGCCCTTCTCCGCAAGCGCGAGGCGCACGGCGCGGACATAGACGCTGTAAGCGGCGCCGAAGACGACGGGCTCGGTCATGACTTTATACCAGGGACCGCTGTGACCACCCCCCAATCCTAGAGCAGAACCACCGCCGGGGCATCCGCGTCGGGGCATCCGCGCCGGGGATGGAATAAAACGCCGCGCGGTTTGTTTGTGGGGATGACCGCCGGCGTCCGCCGGCCCCACCCCCACGGAGGCATTGCCATGAAAACGCTCCTTTCCATCGCCACCCTCGCCGCGCTGATCGTCGGCGCCAGCGCCCCCGCCCTGGCCGGCACCTGCCCCAAGATTGTGAAGAAGATCGACGCGGCCCTGGCCGCCAACCCGCAACTGAGCACCGAGCAGATGACCCAGGTCACCACGCTGCGCGACGAGGGCGCGGCCCAGCACAAGGCCGGCAGCCACAAGGCCTCGGTCGACACCCTGAACCAGGCCCTGGCGATCCTCGGCATCATGTAGCCGGCAGGGGCGCCTATAGGGACGCCTTCCCGCCGCCCGGCGCCGGCGCTAGACTGCCCCCCACTATAGCGCCGGGCGGTGCCGGGCGGCGGCACGCGCGCTATCGGGGAGGGAGGTTTTCGAGGTGGACGAGACGCGCCGCCTGATCGTCGACCAGATTCCCCAGCTGCGGCGCTACGCCCGCGCGCTCCTGGGCGATCCCGATGCGGCCGACGACCTGGTCCAGGACAGCCTGACCCGGGCGATGGACCGCCTGCACCTGTGGCGGCCCGGAACCAACATGCGGGCCTGGCTGTTTTCGATCCTGCACAACCAGCACGTCAACGCGGCCCGGCGCCGCGCCCGGCGCCCCGACCGGGTCAGCCTGGAGCCGGCCCACGACGGCCT
>JACZVL010000058.1 GCA_022572685.1 Pseudomonadota bacterium | reverse complement strand
CCGGGGTCTCGGGGGCCGGGGGGGCGGCGACCTGGGTCTCGGCGGCCGGGGTCTCGGGAGCCGGGGGGGCGGCGACCTGGGTCTCGGCGGCCGGGTCTCGGGGCCGGGGCCTCGGGGGTTTGGGCCTGGGACGGCGCCGGCGCCTCCGCCGGTGCTTCGGCCGGGGCGGGCTCGCTGGTTGCGGTCGCCTGGGCGGGTTCGGCCGGCGCTTCCGCGGCCGTGTCCGGCGGCACCGCCACCGTCGCACCAGTGGGGGCGCCAGTGGGCGACTGCGGCTCGGAACGGGTCAGCAGGATGACGCCGATCGCGGCGAGCGCGAGTACCGCGACAACGCCGATGAGGGTACGGTTCTGTTTCAAGCTCGAATCCTCATGCTGACCGCGGCCAGCCTAATATGGGCGATCATCTAGCGCAATCGGCAGAGCCGCCGCAATGGCTCTCTTGAAGCGATCGAGACCGCACCACGCGGCACCAAGAAATCAGCACGAAAAACCGGCAATTACATACATAATATCAATATGTTATGATTGCTGTTTATCTTAATACATCACATTAAGATGTGGCCGCATCGGATCACGGTCCCGGCGTCGGAGGCAGGCTCAGAAGGTACACCGAGATGGCCGCGCGGTCGCTGTCGGTCAATTTGGATGTCGTCGATTCGATGACCTCGACCATGGCGCCGCCGACGAAATCGCCGTCGGGCAGGAACCCGGTCTTGAGGTAATAGGCGATGTCGCCCGCACGCCACCCGCCGAGGCCGTCCTTGGGGTGCGGCGTGATGTTGGCCACCTTCTTGCCGTCCGGTCCGTTCAGGTTCCCGGCCAGCTCGCGCGCCGCGTCCCTGGCGCCGAGCAGGTTGCGCGCCGTGTGGCATTCGCCGCAGTGGCCCAGGTGCCGGACCAGATAGGCGCCGCGGTTCCAGGCCGCGCCGCGCGCGGGCTCGGCGGCGAAGCGCCCGGGCTCGAAGAACAGCGCCTTCCAGATGCCCAGCAGGAAGCGGAGGTTGAACGGGAACGAGACCTGGTGCCGCCGGTTCGGACGCGCCACCGGCGCGATCGTGGCCAGGTAGGCCTTGATGTCCAGCGCGTCGCGATCACGCAGGCCGGCGTAGGAGGTGTAGGGGAATGCCGGATAGTAGTGGCCGCCGTCCGGCGCCCGCCCCCGCCGGAGCGCGGCCAGGAACTGGGCGTCGGACCAGCGGCCGATGCCGTGCTCGGGATCGGGGGTGATGTTGGGGGCGTAGAAATTGCCGAACGGGGTCTTCAGCGCCGCGCCGCCGGCGAACGGCTGGTCCTTGCGCTTGGGATCGCTGTGGCAGGCGGCGCAGCCGGCGGCGGCGGTCAGGTAAGCGCCACGCAAGACCGGGTCGCCGGACTCGGGCCCGGCCGCGCCCCCGGCCGCAGCCAGGGCGCCACCGGTCAGGCTCGACCCGGCGAGCAGCGCCGCCAGGGCCAACGCCGTCCCCCGGCCCGGTGCGGGGCCGAGGCGCAAGCCCCGGCCGACTCCGGCCAAGGCGCGAGACCGCCGCCGAAATCGTGGCTACTTCTTCTGCCGGAACGGCTTGTGGCAGCCGCCGCAGGCCTTGCCCAGGTTCTGGAGCTGGCCGCCGATCGCGCCGAGGTCGCCGCTCGCGGCCACCTCGACCATCTTGGCGCTTTCGGCCTCCAGCGCCTTGGCGGCGGCCTCGAACTTGGAAAAGTCGTCCCATATTTCCGGCAGCGCACGGGTCTTGGCGAATTCGAACTGGCTGGTGCCTTCCGGGAACAGTCCGGCCAACAGCTTGCTCATCTCGTTGATGCCGCGGGCGTGGGCGGCGACGTGGTCGACGTAGCTGACCTCGCCTTTGACTACGCCGACGATGGCACCCAAATGGCCCCCCATCGATTTCATCACCGACTGACGGTACTTGATCACGTTCTCCGGCTCGTTGACGGCCTGCGCCTGTGAGGCGAGGCCGAGCAAAACGGCCGCCGCCAGGATTGAAATCAGATGTTTCATATTATTCCCACTGTCCCTTGTCGTTGCCGCACATCCATCCCTTGCCGGGCCGGACCCCCGGTCCCGGATCGGTCCGGCGGTGCCCGTTGCTGGGCCTGCGTCCGGACCTGGGATAGGGTATACGAACTCGCGGCGGCCATGATAGCCGCCTCACGCAACCGTGAAGGACCCGCCCGCCCATGCCCGCCCGCCCGTCCAGGAGCCGGATTCGCGCGCTCTGCGTCTACTGCGGCTCGTCGAATGCGGTCGCGTCCCGACACCTGGCGGCGGCCGCCGAGCTCGGGCGCCTGGCCGCCGGCCGCGGGGTCGAGATCGTATTCGGCGGCGGGCGCGTCGGGCTCATGGGCGCGCTGGCCGACGGCGCGCTGGAAGCGGGCGGCCGGGTCACCGGCATCATCCCGGAACACCTGCGGGACCTCGAGGTCGGCCACGACGGTGTCAGCGAGATGATCGTGGTCGACTCCATGCACACCCGCAAGCGTCGCATGTTCGAGCTTTCGGACGCTTTCTGCGCCCTGCCCGGCGGGCTCGGCACGCTCGACGAGACCTTCGAGATCGTCACCTGGAAGCAGCTCGGCCTGCACGACAAGCCGGTGTTGCTGGTCAACCTGGACGGCTTCTGGGACCCGCTGCTGGCGCTGCTCGCGCACCAGCTCGAGGCCGGCTACATCCGGCCCCAGCACGCCGGGCTGTACCGCGTGGTCGAGAGTATCGAGTCGGTCTTCGACACTCTCGACGCCGCCCCGCCCCCGAGCCACCCCGCCGACAGCAAGCGGATGTAATACTCGGCATTGCGGAGCGCGGCCGGGCCCGCGAAAATGATGCTTCCCTAACCCCGCAAGAAACAGGTAACGCAGCGCGGAACTCGGTGCCCTGGTCCGGCAGCGCAACAAGCTGATGACGCCGGTCGATTTCTTCGACTTCACGCCGCCGGCGTAACCGGCGGGCGCCAAAGAGTGCGCGCCTCAGTCTCGGTCCCACTCCGGCGAGAACTCGAAATCGCAGATGCGCAAGCCCCGCGAGCGCAGGGCGTCGATCGCCGCGACCTCCCCGGCGTCGAGGGCGAAATCGAAGACCTCGAGGTTCTCGCGGATTCGGTCCGGATGGCTCGAGCGGGGAATGGCGACCACGCCGTCCTGCTGGACGTGCCAGCGCAGCACGACCTGGGCCGGGGTCTTGCCGTGGCGCGCCGCTGCCTCGGAAACCGGATCTTGCGCGAACAGCTCCGTGCCGCGCGCGAGGGGGCAATAGGACACGAACGCGAGGCCGTGCTTGCGGCAGGCCGCCATCACCCGGTCCTGGTTCAGGAACGGGTGGTGCTCGACCTGGTTGCAGGCGAGCGGGTGCTCCGACAGCGCGACCGCCGCCTCGACCAGGGCGACGGTGAAGTTCGAGACCCCGATGTTGTGCGCCAGGCCGCGGGTCCGCACCTCGTTGAGCGCCTCGATCGATTCGGTCAGCGGCACCGTCGTGGACGGCCAGTGGATCAGCGCGAGGTCGACCTGGTCGACGCCGAGGCGTTTCAGGCTGCCCTCGACCGAGCGCTGCAGATCGCCCGCCGCGAGGTCCGGCGGCCAGACCTTGGTGGTCAGGAAAATCTGGTCGCGCGGCACGCCGGAAACGCGCAGCCCTTCGCCGACCGCCGCCTCGTTCTCGTAGGACGTGGCGGTGTCGATGTGCCGGTAGCCCGCTTGAAGCGCGCCCGCCACCAGCCGGGTGGCCGCGTCGTCGCGCAGCGTCCAGGTGCCCAGCCCGATGGCGGGAATCTTCGCGCCGTTTCCGGTAACGATCTGCATGGTTGCTTGGTCCCAATTTCGTTGTTTATTCGGCCGGCGCGGTCCCGGTGGTGGCGCCGATCGTGTGGCGGCTGTGCGGCAGTAAGAGGACCGCGAAAAAGATCGCCGCGGCGGCCGCCGCCAGCACCAGGAACAGGGTCGAAAAGCCCCCGCGCGTGTGAATCCAGGCGATCAGGGGCACGGCGGCGGCGGCGGTGGAAAAGGTCACGACGTAGCGCAGCGCGAAGACCCGGCTGTGCCACGCGCTCTTGGTCGCCCGTCCGACCAGCACGTCGTTGATCGGGATCTGGCCGAAGACCACCAGCATGAAGGCGGCCGACACCACCAGGGCGGCCACGCCGGTCAGCTGAACCATGGCGGCGAAGAACACCGCCTGCAGGCCGGCCACGACGGCGAAGACCCGGCGCAGCGAATGGTGATCCACCAGGTAGCCGACCACCAGTTGGGCGAAGGCGGCGACGGCGAACACGACGAAGGCGTACCAGCCGATCAGCGAGGCGGAGCCGGCGATGTCCCCCAGCCGTTCGTCGAACACCTTGGGCAGGCTGAACGTGGTGCTCTGAAAGATCAGGCCACCGATGGCGGTGGTGAAGAAGACGACCGCGAAGAGCCGCACCAAGACGCGGCGCTCGACCGCCGGCGCCTCGGTGGTGGCGGGCGCGGCGGCGGTGGCGGGCGCGCCGGACGAGGCGGCGTCCGATTTCCGCGCCCGGATGACGAACACCGAGTAGGCGATCCCGATCAGCACCGAGATCGCGCCGGGCAGGACGAAGGCCGAGCGCCAGCCGGCCCCGTCGATCAGGAACCCGGTGATCAGCGCGGCGCAGGCGACACCCAGGTTTCCGAAAATGCCGTTGATCGCGAGCGGAACCCCGGTCCTGTTCCGGCCATGCACCACCAGCGCCAGTCCGACCGGATGATAGATCGCCGCGAACACGCCGATGGCGAACAGGCCGAAAGCGATCTGACGCGGAGTCTCCGCCTGGGCCGCCAGGATCGCGCTCACCCCGATGCCGAAAAAAAAGATCGCCATCATGCCCTGGCGGCTCCATTTGTCGGCGATCCATCCGGCCGGAATCGAGCAGACGGCGAAGGCCACGAAGCCGGGGGTGGCATAGGGGATCAGCTCGGCGTAGCTCATGCCCCAATCCCGCGCGAGCGTCAGCGCCGCCGCGCTCGCGAACACCAGCAGGAACAGGTGGTCGAGAAAATGACCGACGTTGAGAAACAGGAAATGAACTCGGCTTCGGGTCAAGCTCCGCCTCCAACTCCGCGGCAAGGGGGAGCCGGGCTCGAGGGAGCCGGGCCTTCTACGGCGCGCGTGCGGAGAATGCCACAGTCCGCGCCGCAAGCGCCAGGGAACCCGAAACCGGGTCGTGGCTCGGTTTCAGAATCGCCGTGTTGAAGGCTAAACGCGGCCTCGAATGTCGGCTTGACGGCCCGGCCTACCTCGGACACGGCTTATTTCGACCGTGCCGCCCCCCGTCTCGCCCCGCCGAAAGTCTTGGCGTTGGCATTCACGCGCGGGCCCTTTATCGAACCTGTTCCCGGATCGAACTGCCCCGGATGGATAGATTGGCCGGGTCGGTCGGCGTTGGCTTTGCGCTTGCTGACTTTCTGCGCCGCCTTCGCCTTCGCCCGTTGGCGGGCCTTCGCTTTGGTCATGCCTTCCGCGCCTCTCCTCGCCCTCACCCTAGGGTCGGCTGGTCCCGTCGCTTCACCGCGTTCGAACCACGTCGAACAGGGCGTCCGCCCCCAACCGGAGTTGGAGGCGGCGCCTTGGCGTGGTTATTCGATGATCGACAGGTTCTCGGCGGAAGACTTGCCGTTCTGTCCGGCCTGAAGCTCATAGGAGACCTTCTGCCCTTCGCTAAGCGTACTCAGTCCGGCGCGTTCGACGGCCGAAATGTGGACGAAAGCGTCTTTTGAGCCATCTTCCGGCTCGATGAATCCAAAACCCTTCGTCGGGTTGAACCACTTCACAGTACCAGTAGGCATAGTTATTTCCTCTAACCTGGGATTTCCCGTTTTGAGTCCCTTCGACAGGGCTGATCGTGCCCCAATACCGCCCGGCTGGCAATATGCCCGTTCTCCGGAGGCGTGCATGCCACCGATGCACCGTGCTGGAGCGCAGATTGGCCGAGGCAAGCGTCCGATGACACCGCTCGGACCGACACCGTTCGGGCCGTGCTCGGTGCCCAAAATAGGCCGTAAGCGGGGGGATTTCCGAGTTACGACGCCGACGGGGGTAACCAAACCCAAGCGTGCCTCGGCCCCCGTCATCGCGGCAAATCGTGCTGACGGCGCCGCCCCGTCCCACCCGGCGGCCACGGCTTGCACCGCACGGAAAGCCTGTTATCTTCGCGCCGCGCGCCGCTCCGGCGCCCAAAATATAGAGCCCGCCCCAAGCAACCCGCCCCAAGCAACCCGCCAAGGAGACCTCCATGGCCAAGATCAAGGTGGCGAAGCCCCTCGTCGAACTCGACGGCGACGAGATGACCCGGATCATCTGGACCATGATCAAGGACAAGCTGATCGAGCCCTACCTCGACCTCGACCTGAAGTATTACGATTTGTCGATCGAGAAGCGCGACGCCACCGACGACCGGATCACCATCGACGCCGCCAACGCGATCAAGGAATACGGCGTCGGCGTCAAGTGCGCCACCATCACCCCCGACGAGGCCCGGGTCGAGGAGTTCGGCCTCAAGCAGATGTGGCGCTCGCCCAACGGCACGATCCGCAACATCCTGGGCGGCACGGTGTTCCGCCAGCCGATCATCATGGACAACGTGCCGCGCCTGGTGCCGGGCTGGACCAAACCGATCGTGATCGGCCGTCACGCCTTCGGCGACCAGTACCGGGCGACCGATTTCCTGGTGCCGGGCGCGGGCAAGCTGACCATGACCTTCCAGCCCGAAGGCGGCGGCGAGCCGACCAGCTACGAGATCTTCGATTTCCCCGGCGCCGGCGTCGCCATGGGCATGTACAATCTGGACGAGTCGATCCGCGGCTTCGCGCGGGCCTGCCTCAACTACGGGCTGGACCTGGGCTGGCCGGTCTACCTGTCGACCAAGAACACCATCCTCAAGGTCTATGACGGCCGCTTCAAGGACCTGTTCCAGGAAATCTTCGACGCCGAGTTCAAGACCCGGTTCGAGGCCAAGGGCATTACCTACGAGCACCGCCTGATCGACGACATGGTGGCGGCCGCGCTCAAGTGGTCGGGCGGCTTCCTCTGGGCCTGCAAGAACTACGACGGCGACGTCCAGTCCGACACCGTGGCCCAGGGCTTCGGTTCGCTCGGCCTGATGACCTCGGTGCTGATGACCCCCGACGGCAAGACCATCGAAGCCGAGGCCGCCCACGGCACCGTGACCCGCCACTACCGCCTGCACCAGAAGGGCGAAGCGACCTCGACCAATCCCATCGCCTCGATCTTCGCCTGGACCCGCGGGCTCTATTACCGCGGCAGCTTCGACGAGACGCCCGAGGTGGTGCGCTTCGCCGAAACCCTCGAGAGGACTTGCGTCGACACCGTGCAGGGCGGCGACATGACCAAGGACCTGGCGCACCTGATCGGCCCCAATCAAGCCTGGCTGACCACGGAGCAGTTCATGGCCAGGCTGGACCACAATCTGGGCCAGACCATGGACTAAACCGATAGGTTGGAAAACATGCGCAATATGCTGAAATTACTGCTAATATTTGGATTTATCATGACCGCGACCACGGACGAGGCCACCGCCGCCCCGGATCCCGAGAACACCCTCGTCATGGAGCTGGAGCACGGCACGGTGGTGATCGAGATGCTGCCCGAGGTGGCGCCCCAGCACGTCGCCCGGATCAAGGAGCTGACCCGGGAGGGATTCTACGACGGCATCGTGTTCCACCGGGTGATGGACGGCTTCATGGCCCAGACCGGCGATCCCACCGGCACCGGGCGCGGCGGCTCGGGCCAGAACATCGATGCCGAGTTTTCTTCCGAGCCCTACCTGCGCGGCACCCTGGGCATGGCCCGTTCGCAGAGCCCCAACAGCGCCGACAGCCAGTTCTTCATCACCCTCGCCCCGGCGGGCTTCCTGGACAACCAGTACACCGTCTGGGGCCGGGTGATCGAGGGCATGGACGCGGTCGACCAGATCAAGAAGGCGCCGGCCGGGAGCCAGAGCGGCACGGTCGACGATCCGGACAAGATCATCCGCATGCGGGTCAAGGCCGACATCGAGGATTAATTGGTTCGGGCCTGGGGGGACACGGACCATGGAGCGGCAGCAAGAGCAGGCACAGAATCTCCTGAACCAGGCGGTCGATCTGGGCATCGACTACGGACTCGACCTGCTCGGCGCGCTGGTCATTCTGATCGCCGGCTGGGCGCTGGCCGGCTGGGTGCGGCGCAGGCTGCTGCGCGTGCTGGATCGGACGCCGCGCGTCGATCAGACCCTGCGCCCGGTGATCGCCAGCGTGGTGCGCTACGCCATCCTGGTGTTTGTGCTGATCGCGGTCCTGGCCCGGTTCGGGGTTCAGACCACCAGCGTCATCGCCCTGCTCGGCGCCGCCGGCCTGGCGGTCGGCCTGGCGCTGCAAGGCACGCTGCAGAACATCGCCGCCGGCATCATGCTGCTGTTTCTGCGCCCCTTCCGGGTCGGCGACTACATCGACGCCGAGGGTCTGTCGGGCACGGTCGGCGAGATCGGCCTGTTCACCACCGAGATGCGCACCTATCAAGGCATCTATCTCGAGGTGCCCAACGCCAAGCTCTGGAACCGCGCGATCCTGAACTACTCGCGGGTCGAGGCGCGGCGCCTGGATATCGTGGTCGGCATCTCCTACGGCGACGACATCGACAAGGCGCAAGCCGCGCTCCTGGACCTCATGACCTCGGACAGCCGCGCCAACGCCGAGCCCGAACCCCAGGTCATGGTCAAGGAGCTGGCCGACAGCTCGGTCAACCTCAACCTGCGCTGCTGGGCCGCCCCGGGCGACTACTGGGGCCTGCTGTTCGACCTCAACAAGGCGATCAAGCAGCGCCTCGACGCCGAGGGCATCACCATCCCCTTCCCCCAGCGCGACGTGCATCTCTACAAGACCGAGGAATAGACCCCCGCCCTACTCCGCCAGGCGCTTGTGCTCGGCGCGCGGGGCGACCGGCGTGTCGAGCTCACGCCGCGGCCAGCTTGGCGAGCGCGGCCTCGACCGCGGCCACCGCATCCGGGGCCTTGGCCCCGTCGGGGCCGCCGGCCTGGGCCATGTCCGGGCGGCCGCCGCCGCCCTTGCCGCCGAGCGCCGCCGCGCCGGCGCGCACCAGATCGACGGCGCTGAACCGCCCGGTCAGGTCCTCGGTCACGCCGACCACCAGCGAGGCCTTGCCGTCGGTCACCGAGACCAGCGCCACGACGCCGCTGCCGACCTGCTTCTTGAACTCGTCGGCCAGCGGCTTGAGGTCCTTGGCCGGCAGGTCCTCGAACACCCGGGCCGCGAACTTGACGCCGGCGACCTCGCGGGCCTCGGGCTGGCTGGCCGGGCCAGCGCCGCCGCCGGCCGCCAGCTTGCGGCGCGCCTCGCCCAGTTCACGGTCGAGCCGCTTGCGTTCCTCGAGCAGCGCGGTCACCCGTTCCGCCAGCTCGGCGGGCGCGGCCTTGAGTGCGGCGGCCGCCTCGGCCAGCGTCGCCTCCTGGCGGATCACGTGGTCGAGCGCCGCCGCCCCGGTGACCGCTTCGATGCGGCGCACCCCGGAGGCGAGCGCGCCCTCGCTCACGATCTTGAAGAAGCCGATGTCGCCGGCGCGGCGCACATGGGTACCGCCGCAGAGCTCGGTCGAGAAGGCCAAGCCGTCGGGGCCGCCCCCGGGGCCGCCCATGGAGACGACCCGCACCTCCTCGCCGTACTTCTCGCCGAACAGCGCCAGCGCGCCCGCTTCGATCGCCTCCTCGGGGGTCATGAAATGGGTCTCGACCGGGGCGTTGATCCGGATCCGCTGGTTGACCTCGGCCTCGATGGCGCGCAGGTCCTCGGCGGTGAGCGCCTGGGGCTGGCTGAAGTCGAAGCGCAGGCGGTCGGGGGCGACCAGCGAGCCTTTTTGCGTGACCTGCGCGCCCAGGCGCCGGCGCAGGGCCTCGTGCAGCAGGTGGGTCGCGGAGTGATGGCCGCGCAGGCCCGCCCGGCGAACGCCGGAGAGCTTCATCTCGACCGTTTCGCCCGGCTCGATCGTGCCGTGGTTGAGCGTGCCGCTGTGCACGATGAGGTCGCCCAGCTTCTTCTGGGTGTCGGTGACCTGGAACTCGGCGCCCGCGGCGGAGAACATCACGCCGGTGTCGCCGATCTGGCCGCCGGACTCGCCGTAGAACGGGGTCTGGTTGACGATCACCTGGATCTCGTCGCCGGCCGCCGCGGCCGCGACCACCGCCCCGTCCCGGATGATGGCCAGCACCTGGCCCTCGGCGGTCTCGGTGTCGTAGCCCAGGAACTCGGTGGCGCCGAGGGACTCGCGCAACTCGAACCACAGGGTCTCGGTCGCCGCCTCGCCGGAGCCGGCCCAGGCGGCGCGCGCGGTCTCGCGCTGGCGCGCCATGGCGGCGTCGAAGCCGGCCTGCTCGACGTTGCGGCCCTGGCCGCGCAGGATGTCCTGGGTCAGGTCCAGCGGGAAGCCGAAGGTGTCGTAGAGCTTGAAGGCGACCGCGCCGGCCAAGGGCTCGGCCTCGCCGAGCTTGCCGGTCTCGTCCTCGAGCAGCTTGAGGCCGCGGTCGAGGGTCTGGGCGAAGCGGCCCTCCTCGAGCTTGAGGGTCTCGGCGACCAGCGCCTCGGCGCGGCCGAGCTCGGGGAAGGCCTGGCCCATGACCGCGTTCAAGGCCGGCACCAGGCGCCAGATCATCGGCTCCTTGACGCCCAGCTTGTGGACGTGGCGCATGGCGCGGCGCATGATCCGGCGCAGCACGTAGCCGCGGCCCTCGTTGGACGGCAGCACGCCGTCGGCGATCAGGAAGGCGGTCGCGCGCAGGTGGTCGGCGATCACCCGGTGCGAGACCGAATGCTCGCCGTCGGGCGCCGTGCCCGAGAGCCCGGCCGAGGCCTCGATCAGGTTGCGCAGCAGGTCGATGGCGTAGTTGTCGTGGGTGCCCGAGAGCACGGCGGTGATCCGCTCCAGCCCCATGCCGGTGTCGATCGAGGGCTTGGGCAGCGCCAGCCGCTGGCCCGGCTCGATCTGCTCGAACTGCATGAACACCAGGTTCCAGATCTCGATGAAGCGGTCGCCGTCCTGATCCGGGCTGCCGGGCGGGCCGCCGGGGATGCCGGGGCCGTGGTCGAAGAAGATCTCGGAACAGGGGCCGCAGGGCCCGGTGTCGCCCATCTGCCAGAAGTTGTCCGAGGTCGGGATGCGGATGATCCGTTCCTCGGGCAGTCCGGCGATCCTGGACCACAGGGCGGCCGCGTCTTCGTCCTCGGCATAGACCGTGACCAGCAGGCGCTCGCCCGGCAGGCCGTATTCCCTGGTCACCAGGTTCCAGGCCAGCTCGATGGCGAGCTCCTTGAAGTAGTCGCCGAAGGAGAAGTTGCCCAGCATCTCGAAAAAGGTGTGATGGCGGGCGGTATAGCCGACGTTCTCCAAATCGTTGTGCTTGCCGCCGGCGCGCACGCATTTCTGCGAGGTCACGGCGCGGCTGTTGGCCCGGGTCTCGTTGCCGGTGAAGACGTTCTTGAACTGCACCATGCCCGCGTTGGTGAACAGCAGCGTCGGGTCGTTGTGCGGCACCAAGGGGCCGGAGGCCACGACCTCGTGGCCGTGCTTGGCGAAGTAGTCCAGGAACGCGCTGCGGGTTTCGCTGCCGGTGGTCATGGCCGGTATCTAGAGGTTCCCGAGGTTTCAGGCAAGTTGCGGCGATTCCAGAAATTTGTCCAATCGGCTCCGCCAGCGAGGCCTTGTAGCGCGCGATCGGGCGGGCTGTCCAGCTTGCGGGCGCGGCCCCGGGGCGGGGGCCGGGGCCGGATCCCGCGCGGCGAACAACCATGGCCGCCGGCCGCCACGGCTGTGATAAGCCCGGGCGATGCCATACGAGCCTTGTCCCAAGCGGGCATGGGCTTGGCCGGCCGCGGTGCCGTGCATCGGGATGGCCGCCCCGGCGCCGTTGGCCACCCACGGCCAGGCGGACCAGGGCCAGGCGAACCGGGACGGCGCCGAAACAGAGACCGGGCAGTTCGAAGACTGAACCCTGCGGTGCCGGCCGGCGACGGAGACCCAACCCCGGATTTGCCGCATGCGCCAGCAGGCGGTCGCCCTGACTGGCGGTGGTCCGGTGCTCAAATTCCTGGTCGGCGGTTCGGCCCGCAGAACGTCCTGGGCGCGGTGATCTTCGTACCGATCGGCGTGCGCCTGCCGCCGGGGCTCGGCATCCAGGTCGACCAGCGGCCGCTGCACACCTATTCCTTCGAGATATGCGGTCCCTTCGAGATATGCGGTCCGGAGAGCTGCCAAGCCCGGGCGATCCTGGAGGGCGATCTTCTCAAGGACCTCAAGGCCGGACTGACCGGAGACGTGAAGTTCCAGACCGCCGCCGGCCAGGTGGTGGTCGTCCCGGTCTCGCTCGAGGGCTTCTCGGCGGCGCTGCGCGCGCTGCCGTGACCGGCCCGGCCGCGGCCGCGTTCAGGCCCCGGCCGAGGCCTCCCCCTCGGCGCTGGTCTCGCCTTCCCCCTCCCCGTCCGCGGGCGGATCGTCGTCGCGCCCCTCGATCATCTCGGTGGTGATCAAACCGGCGTTCTCGCGGATCTTGGTCTCGATGACGGCGGCCATCTCGGGGTGCTCGCTCAGGAAGGTCTTGGCGTTCTCGCGGCCCTGGCCGAGGCGTTGGCCGTCGAAGGAGAACCAGGCGCCGGATTTCTCGACGATCCCGGCCTGGACCCCCAGGTCGAGCAGCTCGCCGGTCTTGGAGATGCCCTCGCCGTACATGATGTCGAACTCGACCACCTTGAACGGCGGCGCCAGCTTGTTCTTGACCACCTTCACCTTGGTCTGGTTGCCGACGATGTTGTCGCGGTCCTTGATCGCGCCGATGCGGCGGATGTCGAGCCGCACGGAGGCATAGAACTTGAGCGCGTTGCCGCCGGGCGTGGTCTCCGGATTGCCGAACATCACGCCGATCTTCATGCGCAGCTGGTTGATGAACACCACCATGGTGCCCGAGCGCGAGATCGAGGAGGTCAGCTTGCGGAGCGCCTGGCTCATCAGCCGCGCCTGCAGGCCCGGCAGCTGGTCGCCCATCTCGCCCTCGAGCTCGGCGCGCGGCACCAGCGCCGCGACCGAATCGATCACCAGCACGGCGACGGCGCCGGAGCGCACCAGGGTGTCGGCGATTTCGAGCCCCTGCTCGCCGGTGTCGGGCTGGGAGATCAGGAGCTCGCCCACGTCGACGCCCAGCTTGCGGGCGTAGATCGGGTCGAGGGCATGCTCGGCGTCGATAAAGGCGCAGGTCCCGCCCAGCTTCTGGGCCTCGGCGATGACGTGCAGCGCCAGCGTGGTCTTGCCGGAGCTTTCCGGGCCGTAGATCTCGACCACCCGGCCGCGCGGCAGGCCGCCGATGCCGAGCGCGATGTCCAGGCTGAGCGAGCCGCTGGGGACGACCTCGATCTGGACCACGGCGTCGTCGCCCAGGCGCATGATCGTGCCCTTGCCGAAGGCCCGCTCGATCTGGCCGAGCGCCGCGTCCAATGCTTTCTGCTTATCCACCGAATCCCTCTCGACCAGCCGCAAGGCGTTGTTCGACATGACTGCCCTTTCTTATCCCATAGGGGTGTTCCGACCGCAACGAACGCGCACTGTACTTGTTTTGTTCCAATTGGGCAAGCGCAAATCGGAACAATAAGAGAACAAATGCCGGAACACCCGGAACGCGGGACGCCCGCCGCGGCCGGCGACCGTTTTCACGGCTTCTTAGGGAAGTTTAATGTTCTCTTAACCAGCTGCGCCTAGTCTGGATCGTACGAAACGTACAAAACGTACGAAACCAACGGAATTCTGGGGGAGTGCCATCATGACCGCCATCAGCGCAACCGAGGTGCGAGCCAACTTCTCCGAGGTCCTCGGCCGGGTCGCCTACGGCAAGGAGCGGGTGATCATCGAGCGCCGCGGCCGGCCGCTGGCCGTGTTGCTGCCGATCGAGGACCTGGCCCGGCTCGAGGCCGGCCTCGGCGGCGGTCCGGCCGGCGCCAGCCACATCCTGAACGCGGTCGCCGACAACATCCCCGGAACCATCTACCAGCGGGTCCAATACCCGGACGGCCGCGAGGAATACAGCTATATCTCGCCGGGAATCCGAGACACCTTCGGCATCGAGCCCGAAGCGATGATCTCCGACCCGGCCACCCTCGGCCAGGCGATTCACCCGGAGGACCGGGAACTCCGGAGCCGCGCGATCGCCGAATCGGCCCGGACGCTGAGCACCTACGACGTGCAGTACCGCATGCGCACGCCGGCCGGCGAGACCAAGTGGCTGCACGCCATCGCCCGGCCCGAGCGGCGCGCCGACGGCGCCATCGCCTGGACCGGCCTGACCCTGGACATCACCAAGTGGAAGGAGACCGAGGCGGCGCTGGTCGAAAGCGAGACCCGCTACCGGGACATCGTCGAGAACGTCGCCGACCTCATCCAATCGATCGGGCCGGACGGCCGGTACCTCTTCGTCAACCAGGCCTGGAAAGACGTCCTGGGCTACAGCGACGCGGAGGCCAAGGCGATGCGCTTCGCCGAGGTGCTGCACCCGGACTGCCTGGCCCACTGCGGCGAGATCTTCGAGGGTCTGGGGCGCGGCCAAAGCTTCGAGAACGTCTCCGTGGTGTTCGTCGCCAAGGACGGCCGCGAGATCGCGGTCGAGGGCCACCTGAGCAGCGTCCTCGAAGCCGGGCAGCTCGTCCGCACCCGCGCCATCTTCCGCGACGTGACCGAGCGCGGGAAGGCCGAACAGGCGCTGCGCAAGAGCGAGCGCCGGTATCACTCCTTGTACGATTCCATCCCGCTTTCCGTGTGGGAGGAGGATTGGTCCGAGGTCAAGAAAATGATCGACCGGCTGGCCGCCGAGGGCGTTTCCGACTGGCAAACCTACTTCGAGAGCCACGGCGACGAGGTCAAGCGGGCCTTCGACCTTTGCAAGACGCTCAACATCAACCCCGCGACCCGGGAGATGTATCGCGCGCCGAACGCAGACAACGCGCTCGACCTCATTCTGGGTTCACCGGTTGTCGAAGCGGAGTTGCGCAAGTTCGCGAGTTGGTTGGCCAGCTTCGCCGAGGGCCATACCACCTTCGTCGGCGAAAGCGAGGAGCCGCGGATCGACGGGTCCACCTTCAAGGCCCGCGTCAGATCCTGCATCCCACCCGAACACGCGGACACCTGGGCCCGCGTGATCACGACCGTGGAGGACGTCACCGACTTCAACCGCACCCAACAGGCGCTGCGCGAGAGCGACGCGCGGCTGCGCGATCTGATCGACGGCTCCATCGAAGGCATCATGATTCATCGGGATCACAAGCCGCTCCTGGTCAACGAGGCCTGGGCGGCGATCCATGGCTACACGGTCGAGGAGATTCTCGGGATCGGCTCGGTGGTCGATTTGATCAGCCCCGCCGACCGGGAGCGGCTGATCGGCTACCGGGACGCCCGCCTGCGCGGCGAGGAAGCACCCGTCCGCTACGAATACCGGGCGCTGCGCCAGGACGGTTCGGAGATCTGGCTCGAGCACCTGGTGCGCACGATCGATTGGGAGGCCGCGCCGGCGATCCAGATCGTGGTCATCGACATCACCGAGCGCAAGTCGGCCGAGGCGGCGCTCGAACGCGCGCGCGACGAATTGGAACGGCGCGTCGAGGAGCGCACCCAGGAACTGCACGCCACCAACCGGGCCTTGGAGGAAGAGATCGGGACCCGCAAGGAGGTCGAGGAGCGGCTCAGCAGTTTCATAAATAATATACCCAGCTCGATTTATTTGAAGGACATGGAGGGCCGCTATGTCCTGGTCAACGATTCGGCAGTGAGGCAGTACGGATTGCCTAAAAACCGCCTCATTGGCAAAACCGTTTACGACATACATCCAAAAGTCGAAGCCGATGCAACGGTTAAACAAGATCGTGAGGTTTTGAAGCAGGGTGTCCCGATCGAGGCCGAACGCGAACTTACTTTTCCCGATGGCTCGAAGCACAACATCATTGCGGTGAAGTTTCCGGTTCGCGGCGAGTCCGGAGAAATTATTGGCATTGGCGGCATTAATATCGACGTCACCGAGCGCAAGCGCGTCGAGGAGCGCTTGCGGCAGGCTCAGAAGATGGAGGCCGTGGGCCAGTTGACCGGCGGCGTGGCGCACGACTTCAATAATTTGCTGGCGGTGATTTTGGGCAACGCGGAGATGTTGGGCGAGCGGCTGGGGACCGAGGACCGCCAGGTTGCGGCGGTGATGCGGGCGGCGGGGCGCGGCGCGGAGCTGACCCAGCGCCTGCTGGCGTTCTCGCGGCGCCAACCGCTCAAGCCCCAGGCGATCGACCTGGCCGGCCGGGTCGCGGGAATGACCGAGCTTCTGACCCGCACCCTGGGGGCGACGATCGAGATAACGGTGGCCTCCGCGCCGGGGCTGTGGCGGGCCTCGGCGGACCCGGGGCAGCTGGAGAACGCGCTGCTCAACCTGGCGATCAACGCGCGCGACGCCATGCCCGAGGGCGGCCGGCTGTCGATCTCGAGCGCCAACGCCAGCCTGGAGGCCGGCGAGATCGCGGCCCTGCTGGCCGGCCAGGCGCCGGAGGCGGCGGACGGGGAGCCGGGGGGCCCAGGGGGCCCAGGGGACTATGTAGTGCTTTCGGTCTCCGACACCGGCACCGGCATGAGCCCGGCGGTG
>JACZVL010000240.1 GCA_022572685.1 Pseudomonadota bacterium | reverse complement strand
GCGCTTCCAGCGCCGCATGCTGGGCCGGCTGCTGCGCCGCCTGGCGCGCGATCCGCGCTGGACCACCTGGCTCGCGGTCACGCCCGACCGGGCGGCTCGCGGGACGGCGCACTGGGCGGCCACCCACTGGGCGGCGCCTGCCCGAGTCATTCCTCAGGGCGCGGGCGGCCTGGAGGCACGCATGGCGCGGCTGCTGCGCGAACGGCCGCCGGGGTCGGTGGTTATCGTCGGCTCGGACATCCCGGACCTGCAGCCCGGCCATATAGCCCGGGCGTTCCGGGCGCTGGGGCGCCACGACTGGGTGTTCGGTCCGGCCGCGGACGGCGGCTATTGGCTGGTCGGGGCCCGGCGCCGGCGCGCGCCCTGGCGGCCGTTCGACGCCGTGCGCTGGTCGAGCCGACACGCCCTCGCCGACAGCCTCGCCAACCTTAAGCGCGCCAGGGTCGCGCTGCTGGAGGAACTGCACGACGTGGATACCGGCGAAGACCTGGCCCGCTTCCGAAAAGAAAAAGGATAGGAACCACAGAGACACAGAGACACAGAGAACCAGGAAGGTTTTCAGCGCGCGGAGCGCGCAACCATGAAGCTCTTATTGCTTCTCTGTGCCTCTGTGTCTCTGTGGTTCAAAATCGTTCCCGGTCAGCCCGCGTTCGCGAGGTGCTCTTTCAGCCGGGGCATGAGTTCGACCAGGTTGCAGGGGCGCAGGCGCACGTCGAGCTGGTAATGCAAAATGCCCTCCCAGGCGTCGCGGCAGGCGCCGGGCGAGCCGGGCAGGGCGAACAGGTAGGTGCCGCCGGCGACCCCGCCGAGCGCCCGGCTCTGCATGGTCGAGGTCGCGATCTTCTCGAAGCTGAGCCAGCGGAACAGCTCGCCGAAACCCTCGATCTCCTTGTCCAGGACCGATTTCATCGCCTCCGGCGTGACATCGCGCCCGGTGACCCCGGTGCCGCCGGTGGTCAGCACCACGTCGATCTCGGGATCGGCGATGTAGGCCTTCAGGCGCGCGACGATGGCCTCGACGTCGTCCTTGACGATCTCGCGGCTGATCAGCTTGTGGCCGTCCGCGCGCAGCATCTCCGCGAGCTTGGCGCCCGATTTATCGTCGTCGAGCGTGCGCGTGTCGGAGACGGTCAGGACCGCGATGTTGACCGGCAGGAAGGGCCGGGTTTCGTCAATTCGGGACATTGGCATTGCGGGCGGCATCGCGGGCGGCATTGCTAACCAACTCCTGTGCCTTGCTATCCAAGGCTACATAGAGCGGCCAGTCGCCCGATGCAATGCCGTCCAGCGAGGGCGCCGGCTGTCCGAGGCGGGTGCGGTAGATCCACAGGTTGGCCAGCACCCGCTCGATGAACAGGCGGGTCTCCCGCGACGGCAGGCTCTCGATGAACATCAGCGGGTCGCCGCGATAGTCCATCTTGCGCTGCCACTTGTTGAGATTGCCCGGCCCGCCGTTGTAGGCGGTGGTCAGGCGGAACAAATCGCCGCCCACCGCCCGGTTCGCCAGCAGGTAGGAGATGTAGCGCTGGCCGAGCTCCAGGTTGGTCTCGGGATCGAACAGCTTGCGGCGCTTGTGCTTGCGGAAGCCGCTGTCGCGGGCGACGAAGCTGGCCGTGCTCGGCATGAGCTGCATCAGCCCGCGCGCGCCGTCCCGGCTCTTGGCGTTCGGGTTGAAGCCGGATTCCTGGCGGACCAGCGCGTATATCAGCGCCCGGTCGACGGTGAAGCCGCCCGTGGGCCGCCACGGCGGGATCGGGTAGAGCGCCCCGTCCAGGATCCCCAGGCGGCCCAGGGCCGGCCCCGGGTGTTCGGTCGCGGCCAGGCGGTGGCCGAGGCGGAAGGCGAGTCCGGGCATGCGGGCGCGATCGGCGAACGCGAGCAGCGCCTGGGTCATGGCCGGGGTCGCGCCGCCGTTCAGGTTCTTGAGCTCGCGTTCGGCGCGCGGGCGTTCGCCGACCTGAAGCAGGGCCATCGCCCGGGAGCTGCGGGGCTCGGCGGCCAGCGACGCCACGTGGGCGGGCTGCAACGCGTGGGCGTGCTGGTCGAAGCGCAGCTTGATGCCGAGCGCGCGTTGGGCGAGCAAGCCGTAGAAGGTGCGCGGCGACTCGGCCGCCAGGATCAGCCAGCGGCTCATCTGCGCGGGACGCCGCAGCCGCAGCTGCGCGCGCGCGGCCCAATAGGCGCCGGCGGCGGCGGTCCAGCCCGAGGCGGCGCGCGAGACCGCCAACTTCTCGAAATGCCCGGCCGCGGTCTCGATCCGGTCCAGGCGCCAGGCGGCCAGCCCGGCGATCCAATGGGCCATCGGCAGGTGTTCGCCCGAGCGCCGCGCGGCGCCGTCGGCCAGCGCGAAGGCCCGCTTGATGTTGCCGTAGTAGAACCAGGCGGCGGCGACCCGGGACAGGCCGTCGTCGCGCTCGACCCGATCCAGGAGGCGCTTGGCCTTGGCGCCGGCGAGCAGCTTCTCGGTGACGCTCAGGCGGGTGCGCAGCACGTTGCGCCGGATCTGGCGCTTGAGCCGCGTGGCCTGGCGCCGCTCCGCCTTGGACAGGCGCTTGGTCGAGCGATAGGGCTTTTGAAGGTTCGCACGCGGCGCCGCCAGGCCGGACGGCTGGGCCGCGGGCCGGGCCGGATATTTGTAGTTCTTGGGCCGCCGTTTCAGTGCCAGTTTGTAGATGCGCCGGGCGTCGGGATGGTCGGCGTAGTGGGCCATCCAGTCGCGCAGCTCCCGGTACTTGGAGCGATAGGCGGTCGGATGCAGGTAGCGCTGCGCCAACAGATGGCCGAGCAGCCTCCGGTCGCTCAGCCGTGCCATGCGCTGGTCCGCCGCGCGCCAGTCGCCCGCGGTCTGAAGCGCGAAGATCTCGCGGTAGAGGCCGGCGTCCCGGTCCGAGAGCACCTGCGGCAGGACGTTGCCGCCGAACTCCGGCGCCGCCGGAATCGTCGCGATCTCACCGTTATCGGAGGCTTGTCCGGCTTGTCCGGCGCTCGGCGACGCGAGCAGCGAGATCGCCAGGCACGCGGGCATCAGCGCCGCGAACCAGCCGCGCGCCCGATCCGGGCGGCTGTTGAAACGAGCCAGTTGCAAGAAAGCCCCCTGTTTGAGGCACCATGTTAATCGAAGGCGGTGGGTCAGGGCAACTCTTGGCCGCAAGCCAGGACCGATGGCATGGGTGGACTACGGATCCGAATGGAGCATCGGAGGTTGTGGTGAATAAGGGGTTAACGCTTTGGTATCAATAGCGGATCGCGTCCGGAATCGAGCGCCTCGCGCAGCGCCAGGAAATCGCGCCAGGCCAGGCGCTTCTGCCCCGGCTGACGCAGCAGGTAGGCCGGGTGCAGGCTGGCCAGCGCCGGGATCGGGCGCACCATGCCGGCGTGCTGGTAATGGGCCCAGTGGCCGCGCAGCTTGAGAATGCCCTGGCTGCGGCCGAGCAGGGTCTTGGCCGCGCTGCCGCCGACCAGCAGCAGGTAGGCGGGATCGACCAGCTCGATGTGGCGCTCGACGAAGGGCAGGCAGGCGGCGATCTCGGTGCTGGTCGGGGTGCGGTTGCCCGGCGGGCGCCAGGACAGCAGGTTGGTGATGTAGACCGAGCTCCGGTCGAGCCCGATCGCCGCCAGCATGCGGTCGAGAAGCTGTCCCGAGGCGCCGACGAAGGGCAGGC
>JACZVL010000239.1 GCA_022572685.1 Pseudomonadota bacterium | reverse complement strand
TGGTGGCGCCGGTGGTGGCGGTCGAGGAGGTCGGCTGGGACGGCGACGCGCTCGAGGCCCAGGCCTTCGCCTATCTCGGCTTGCGCGCGCTCGACGGCCTGCCGCTGTCGCTGCCCGGCACCACCGGCGTCGCGCACCCCGTGACCGGCGGAGTCCGGCACCGGGCCTAGGCGGCGTGACCGGAGCTCTGGTTAGCGAACCTCGACGGGCTGGACGGGCGCGGGCACCTTCTTGGACAGATAGTCGCCCAGGTGGTGTTCGAGCTGGTCCAGGCTGTCGTGGAAGAAGTGGTTGGCGCCGGGGATCAGGCGGTAGTCGATCTCCAGGTTGCGTTGGGCGCTTATTTTTTCAACCAGTTTCTCGACCGAGGCCGGCGGCACGATCTCGTCTTCCGCGCCCTGGATGATCATGCCCGAAGAGGGGCAGGGTGCGAGGAAGGTGAAGTCGTACATGTTGGCCGGCGGCGCGATCGAGACGAAGCCGCTGATCTCCGGCCGCCGCATGAGCAGCTGCATGCCGATCCAGGCGCCGAACGAGAACCCGGCGATCCAGCAGGCGCTGGCGCCACCGTTGAAGCCCTGCAGCCAGTCGAGCGCCGAGGCCGCGTCGGAGAGTTCGCCCTCGCCGCGATCGAAGCTGCCCTTGGAGCGGCCGACGCCGCGGAAGTTGAAGCGCAGGACCGAAAAGCCGCGCCGCGCGAAAGTGTGGTACAGGGCGTAGACCACCTTGTTGTTCATGGTCCCGCCGTGCTGCGGATGGGGGTGCAGCATGATCGCGATCGGCGCCCCCGGGGTCCGATTGTGCTGGTAGCGGCCTTCCAGCCGGCCCTCCGGGCCGTTGATGATCACCTCTGGCATGTTGCGCGGTCGTCCCTCGTTATCCGATGGTTTTGTTGGAGCGGGAAAATTTGACTTGCCTCCTTGGTTTTTACGCGAATGACATGTGAGATACCCGAAAAACGCCATAAAACCTGCGGAAAACCTTCGGATATCATTCTTGACTAATTTAGTCGGTTACTATATATAACCCTACTTGAAGCCTGTGTTTTTTCATGGCACTGGCCGCCTTCGGGTACCATATTCCCGGACAGGACGCAGCCAGATAATAGAATGATGGGTAGTGCCATGTTGAATTCCATCCGGTCTGAGATCGACGCCATGATGGCGCGGGATCCGGCGGCCCGGTCACGTCTAGAAGTAGTCGTTTGCTACCCCGGATTCCAGGCCCTGATATTCCATCGTCTGTCCCACGGGCTGTGGCGGCGGGGCTGGCGGCTTTTGGGCCGTTGGATCTCCCAGGTCGGCCGCCTGGCGACCGGGATCGAAATCCATCCGGCCGCGGTCATCGGCGCCGACCTGTTCATCGACCACGGCATGGGCGTGGTGATCGGCGAGACCAGCAAGATCGGCGACGGCGTGACCCTCTACCACGGCGTCACCCTGGGCGGCGTCGCGCCCAGCGTCGATAGCCACAACCAGCGCAACACCAAGCGCCACCCGACCCTGGAGGACGGCGTCATCGTCGGTTCCGGGGCCCAGGTGCTGGGGCCGATTACCGTGGGACGGGACGCCCGCATCGGCGCCAACGCGGTGGTGACCAAGGACGTGCCGGCCGGGGCCACCATGGTCGGCATTCCGGCCCGGGCGGTCCAGCCGCGCGATCAGCAAAAGCGCGATCAGCCGCGCTTCGTCGCCTACGGCACGCCGACCGGCGACCTTCCGGACCCGGTGGCGCGCGCCATCGACGGCCTGCTCGACGAGGTGCAGACACTGCGCGCCCGGGTCAACAGCCTGGAGGAACAGGGCCGAACCGGCGCGCTCGACGTCGAGGACGGCGCCGTCAAGATCGGGGCCAAGCGCGGGGCCGAGCGCGGGGCGGCGGACTCGCCGCAAGGAAAGTGTTGATGGGGTGATTGGACAGCTATCCAAAGCGCGGGGATCGTGGAACCCGGCGCGGAACGTCAAGGGAGATGCAAGTTGAAACTCAGTACCAAGGGCCGTTACGCGGTCATGGCGATGGTCGATCTGGCCATGCACAGCGACAACAAGCCGATTTCGCTCGCGGACATCGCCGATCGCCAGGAGATTTCGCTATCCTATCTGGAGCAGCTCTTCGCCAAGCTTCGGCGCGGCGGCCTGGTCCGTAGCGTCCGGGGGCCGGGCGGCGGCTATCTGCTCGCGCACGAAGATACCGAGACCCGGATCTCCGACATCATCCTGGCCGTCGACGAGCCGATCCGCGCGACCCGCTGCACGCCGGGCCAGCCGTTCGGCTGCCGCATCAACAAGAGCCGCTGCATGACTCACGACCTCTGGGAAGAGCTGGGCAACCAGATCTACCTCTACCTGAGTTCGGTCACCGTCGCCGATGTGGTCAACAAGCAGATCCTCGGCACCAGCGGCGTGGTTCGCGAAACCAAAGACAGCGGCGACCCGGCCTTCTTCGCGGCCGAATGAGCCTTGCCAGGCCGGTGGGGCCGCGCGGAGCGGCCCGCGCCGCTCGCTGACCGTCACCTAAACGGGCCGGTCTCATGACGCGGACGACCTACCTCGATCACAATGCCACCACGCCGCTCAGGCCCGAGGCCGCGGCCGCCATGGCCGAGGCCCTGGCGATGACCGGCAATCCCTCCTCGGTGCACCGCTTCGGCCGCGACGCCCGGCGCCAGATCGAAGCGGCGCGCGAGGCGGTGGCCGCGCTCGCCGGGGCGCGGCCGGAAGGCGTGATCTTCACCAGCGGCGGCACCGAGGCCAACAACCTGGCGCTCGCCGGTACGGCACGAAGGCGCATCCTGGTTTCGGCGGGCGAGCACGATTCGGTCCTCGACGCCGTTCCCGGCGCGGTCCGCGTTCCCCTGACCGGCGAGGGGCTGGTCGAACCCGCGGCGCTCGACGCGCGGCTCGGCGAATCCGATGCGCCGGCGCTGGTCTCGATCATGCTGGCCAACAACGAGACCGGCGCGATCCAGCCGGTCGCCGAGTTGGCGCGGGTCGCCCGGGCCCGCGGTGCGCTGGTTCACTGCGACGCCGTGCAGGCCGCCGGCAAGCTGCCCCTCGACCTGGCGGCGCTCGGCGTCGACCTGATCAGCCTCTCGGCGCACAAGCTGGGCGGGCCGAAGGGAATCGGCGCCCTCTATCTCAAGAGAGGGGTGAAGATCGAGCCGTTGGTGCATGGTGGGCCACACGAGCATAATTTAAGGGCCGGGACTGAATCGGTTGCTGGAATTGTGGGATTCGCTGCTGCTGTTGCTGTTGCGGGGATGAGTGCGCAGTCTTCTGCAGAGCTGTTAGATTTACGCGAGGAATTGTTTCAGGGTCTGCGTGTGCGCATTCCAGATGTTCAACGCAATGGGGATCTGGAATACTGTTTGCCGGGAACACTCAATGTCAGTTTCTCCGGTTGTCAGGGAGAGACCTTGTTGGCTGCGCTGGATTTGGGGGGAATTTGTGTTTCAACCGGAGCCGCTTGTTCCTCTGGATCGACGGCCCCGTCCCATGTCTTAAAGTCGCGCGGCTTGCCTAAATCCCAAGTCGAGGGATCCATCCGCTTCTCCCTTGGGTGGGGAACAAACCGTCAAGAGATTGAAGGCGCTGATCCGCTGTTCAAACGCGTGGCGCCAGAAGGAGACCCAACGTTACAGGGCGACCCACTTGGTGGCCCAACTGATAACTCACCGGAAGCAATA
>JACZVL010000057.1 GCA_022572685.1 Pseudomonadota bacterium | reverse complement strand
AAGCCAGCCACCGCCCGGCGCCCGCGGTCGCGGCGGAGTAGGGGGGAACCAAGAAGGTTTCACCACGAAGGCACGAAGACACGAAGCAAAAGAAACTAGTTTTCGGCGCGCGGAGCGCGCAAATAGAATTTTCTTCCTTTGTGTCTTCGTGCCTTCGTGGTGAGTTATGGTTTCTTGTTTCATTTGGGAGCGGCCATGGCTAGTGACGGCATCGTTCTCGACAGGCTCGACCATCTGGTGCTGACGGTGCGCGACGTGGCGGCGACCTGCCGCTTCTACCAGGCCGCGCTCGGCATGCGCCGGGAAGATTTCGGCGGGGGCCGGGTGGCGCTCCACTTCGGGCGCCAGAAGATCAACCTGCACCCGCACCCGAGCCCGGTCGAGATCGTCGCCAAGGACCCGCGTCCCGGCACCGCCGACCTCTGCTTCATCACCGAGACTCCGATCGCCGCCGCCGTCGCGCATCTGGAATCGCTCGGCATCGACATCGAAATGGGCCCCGTCGAGCGTACCGGCGCCCAAGGCACGCTCAATTCGATCTACTGCCGCGACCCCGACGGCAACCTGATCGAGATCGCCAACACCGTGACGTGAGGGCGGGGCGGCTCAGGCCCGCGTCCCTGCGACGAGTTCCGAGAGCCGCGCCTTCTGCGCACCCGCGGCGTCGAAGTTGGCCGGGTCGAGCCAGGCGTCATAGGCGCGCTTCAGCGCCGGCCAGTCGCGGTCGGTGATCGCGTACCAGGCGGTGTCGCGGTTGCGGCCCTTGACCAGCGTCGCCTGGCGGAACACGCCCTCGAAGATAAAACCGAGGCGTGTCGCGGCGCGCCGCGAGGCGGCGTTGAGCGCATCGCACTTCCACTCGTAGCGGCGGGTGCCGAGCTCGTCGAAGACCCGGGTCATCATGAGATACATCGCCTCGGTGGCGGCGGCACTGCGCTGCAGGGGCGGGGCGTAGTTGATGTGCCCGACCTCGATCGTGCCCGTCTCCGGCTGCGCGCGCAGATAGCTCGCCAGCCCCAGCGCCCGGCCGCTGGCGCGCTCGACCACGGCGTGGAACAGCGGGTCGTCGCCCAGGCAGCTCGCGGCCATCCAGGCCTCGAACTCGGAGCGGGTCTCGAAGGGGCCGTAGCCCATGTAGGTCCAGTTGCGGCCCTCCCGGTCCTCGGCATAGGCCGCGAACAACTCCGCCCCGTGGCGCGCCGGATCGAGCGGTTCGACCCGGCACCAGCGCCCTGCCATGGGCGTGCGCGGCGGCAATCGCGCCGGCACCCAGTCGGGCACCGCAAAGCCGATCGGCTGACCCAAGTGGTTGGTGGTGGGGTGGTTGGTGGGGGTGGGCATGGCGCGCCCGCGCTACTCCGCCGCCTTGTCGCCCTCGGCGGCGGCGCGGTGGAGCGCCTGGTCGAGGTCGGCGAGCAGGTCGTCGAGGGTCTCCAGGCCGATCGACAGGCGCACCACGTCGGGGCCGGCGCCGGCGGTGTCGCGCTGTTCGTCGGTGAGCTGGCGGTGGATGGTCGAGGCCGGATGCAGGATCAGGCTGCGCGCGTCGCCGACGTTGGCCAGGTGCGAGAACAGCTCGCAGGATTCCACCACCCGCATGCCCATCTCGTAACCGCCCGTGACCCCGTTGACCCCGAAGGTGAACACCGAGCCGGCCCGCCCGCCCAGGTATTTTTGCGCGCGGCCGTGGTAGGGGTCGCTCTCGAGGCCGGCGTAGCTGACCCAGGCGACCAACTCGTGGCCGGCCAGGAATTCGGCCACGTCTTGCGCGTTGGCGCAGTGGCGCTCCATGCGTAAAGATAGCGTCTCGATGCCGAGCAGGGTCTGGAAGGCGTTCATCGGCGCCATGGTCGCACCCAGATCGCGCAGGCCGACCATATGGGACAGGGTGGTGAAGGCCAGGTCACCGAAGGTCTCGTAGAAGGTCAGGCCGTGGTAGGCCGGCTCGGGCGCGGTCAGGCCGCCGAACTTGTCGTTCTGGCCCCAATCGAAAGTTCCGCTGTCGATCACGGCGCCGCCCATCGAGGTGCCGTTGCCCGACAGGAACTTGGTGGTCGAGTGGACGATCAGGTCGGCGCCCCAGTCGAACGGCTGGCACAGGTAGGGCGTGGCGAGCGTATTGTCGACGATGAACACCAGCCCGGCCTGGTGGGCGATCTCCGCCAGGGGCTCCAGGTCGGAGACCACGCCGCCCGGATTGGCCAGGCTTTCGACGAACAGCGCCTTGCACTTTGGGGTGATCGCGGCGCGCACCGCGGCAAGATCGTCGGTGTCGACCAGATGGGCGTGCCAGTCGAACTTCTTGAAGGTCTTGCCGAACTGGGTCAGCGAGCCGCCGTAGAGCTTGTTCGAGGCGACGAACTCGTCGCCCGGCTCCATGAAGGCGAAGAAGGTCAGGATTTGCGCCGCGTGGCCGGAGGCGCAGCAGGTCGCGCCGCGGCCGTTCTCCAGGCTGGCCAGGCGCTCCTCCAGCACCGCCACCGTGGGGTTGGCCAGGCGCGAATAGATGAAGCCGAAGCTCTGAAGGTTGAACAGCGAGGCGGCGTGATCGGCGTCGTGGAACACGTAGGAGGTGTTCTGGTAGATCGGCGTCTGGCGCGCGCCGGTGACCGGCTCGGGCGCGGCGCCGGCGTGGATCATGCGGGTCTCGAAGCCGAAGCGGGTCTTGTTGGGATTGTCGGGCTTGGTCATAGGATCTGCGCCCTCCGGCGCCGGCTGGAGATGATGCGCGAGTTGAAGCCGCCCCAGGACAGCTCGGCGTGGAGGCGGCCGTATTCGATCTTGGGGCAGCGGTCCATGATTACCGTGAGACCGGCCGCCGTGGCGCGCGCCGCCGCCGCGTCGTTGCGGATGCCGAGCTGCATCCAGACCACCTGGATGCCCTTGTCGTGCCGGAGCGCGATGGCCTCGTCGACGACCGCCCCGGCGGCCTCGGCATCGCGGAACACGTCGACCATGTCGATCCCGCCCGGCACCTCGCGAAGCGCGGCGTAGCAGGTCTCGCCCAGGATCGCCTGCCCGGCGGCGCCCGGGTTGACCGGCACCACCCGGTAGCCCTTGGTCTGGAGGTACTTCATGGCGAAGAAGCTGGGCCGGTTCCAGCGCGGGCTGATCCCGACCATGGCGATGGTCCGGACCGACCGCAGGATGGCGCGCAGTTGACTGTCGCTGTAGGCCAGCTCACCGCCGTTGGGGGTCTCGCTCATGGTCCTCTCTAGCACCACATAGGTGTCCCCAAGGGGAATCCCGGAGGGTGGTCAAAATGGGTTTAGGTTAACCTCATGGCAAGCCAGTTTTGCCATGATAGGCTTGTCGCAGGTAGAGCGACAGGCCCCGTGCGAATGGACCCCCCCGTCCATTGGCCTTAAGGTCCTCAACCCGCGAGCGCGCGGGGCCACCCTTTACCTGCTCACGTTTTGTTACAGGCCGGTAATTCTACAATTTCCCTGAAATATCAGATGGTTACGGCTGTTTTCTATATTAATGATATAGAAAATACTGATAATCTATCGGCCAACCGGGACTATTTGTGCCTCCACACCGGCTTGCGCTTGCCGATGAAGGCGTCGATGCCCTCGCCGGCGTCGTGGAACATCATGTTCCGGGCCATCTCCACGCTGGCCAGCTCGTAGGCCGCCTCCAGGCCCAGTTCAAGCTGCTGGTAGAACACCCGCTTGCCGGCGCTGACGGCGGCCTGGGATTTGCCGATGATCGATTGGGCCAGGGCGGCGACGGCGCCGTCCAGTTGCTCGGGCGGCACCACCCGGTTGACCAGGCCCAGCTCGCAGGCCCGCTCGGCCGGGATGATATCGCCGGTGAACAGGAGCTCGAAGGCGTCCTTGCGCTGGACCTTGCGGGCCAGCGCCACCCCGGGGGTCATGCAGAACAGGCCGACGTTGATCCCCGAGGTGCCCAGGCTGGCCGCGCTCGAGGCCACCGCCAGGTCGCAGGTCGCGACCAGCTGGCAGCCGGCCGCCGTGGCGATGCCGTGGACCCGGGCGATCACCGGCTGGGGCAGTCGGATCATGGTCAGCATCATCCGGCTGCACTTCTTGAACAGGGCTTCGTAGTAGGCCTGGTCCGGGTTGGCCCGCATCTCCTTGAGGTCGTGCCCGGCGCAGAAGGCCCGCCCGCGGGCGGCCAGCACCACGACCCGGACCGACGTGTCCTCGGCGATGGCGTCGAGGCTGGTCTGCAGCTCGTCCAGCAGGGCCTCGGACAGGGCGTTGAACTGCTCCGGCCGGTTGAGAGTGAGCGTGCAGACCGGCCCGCTCGTCTCGCGCAGCAGGATCGGTCCGTCGGCCCGCGGATCGGGCTCGGAGGAGGAAACGTCTACGCTCATTCAACCACTCGCGTTAACTCGTTTGTTTCCAGGGCGTTCTGCCCAAGGATCCTGAATGTGGCCCGACTCCTGGGTCCGGTGCAAGGCTCTAGCCGCCGGCGCCGGCACCTGGGCCTAGGGGCCTGACCAGGAAAAGCGGGAATAGATCGCGTGGGTCTTTTCGGTCGACATGACGAGCGGCCCGTTGACGCATTCTGTCGCCCCGAGGGCAAGCACGTGCTCGGGGCCGTGGATTTGGTTGTAGAGGTTGACCAACCGCACCTCGCACTCCCGGTCTACGCCCCGGATCGCCTCCGCCCGGGTGGAAAAGGCGCCCTCGGCCGCCATGGACTTGTGACGGCCCTTGTCCTCATAGTGAATCGGGACGCTGCGGGTTTCCAGCCAGTGGGTGACAAAGTCGGCAAGCACATCCCACGGACCACCGGCGCGGCCCTTGAAGATCGTCTCCAATGCCAGGCGCTGGTCCCCGTCGGCGGCGGCATCCAGGTAGATCGCCTCGGTCCAGCCGCCGTCGAACATGCGCTGCGGGGTGTCCCCCAGGATGAAGGCGTTGAGTCCGCCCAGCGGGCAGGTCCCATAGGCGCCCTCGTCGATGTGGATGGCCCAGCAGAAGATGCAACGGTCGTGATCGCAAAGGTTGGAATAGCGGATGTGGGCCCGGCACATGAGCTGGCAGTTGCAGTTCTCGAACAACAGGCCCTTGGCCCACCAGGCCTCGGTTGCGGGCATAATCCTCTCCCTCGGGCTTTCGCGCCGGTGGCTCATTTTCGCCCTTTCGTGGAGGACCCTGCAAGCGCTATGACAGGCCCCGGGGAAGGATAGGGGAGGCGGGTCCCATGCCGCGCATCACGGCCCAGGAGATTTACCAGATCTGCGAGCGATCCCTGCCCTGGGCGGTCATGATGGGCTTCGAGATCGCCGAGATCGGCAAGGGCACCTGCCGGGTCCGCCTGCCCCAGAGAGACGAATTCCTGCGCCCCGGGGGCACGGTCAGCGGCCCGGTCGCCCACGTCACCGCCACCTACTCGATCCCGCCGGGGGGGAACGAGGGCTAAATCCTTGACGATCCTGGATTAGCGAAGAACGCCAAGAGGTTGGGACGCGGTACTATAATACCGTATTGCTAAGCGTTTCAAAAAACACACCAATCAGGCGTTGACACCTCCCATCCCGTGCCGTAGAAAACGGCGCTCTCAAGGGAGCCTGGGAGTTTCCCCGGACCCCGGTTTCACTCCATAAACGTTGGATGCCTTAGCGATGAAGACCTTCTCCGCCCGGCCCGCGGACATCGACAAGAAATGGATCCTGGTCGATGCCGATGGTGTCGTGCTGGGCCGCATGGCGAGCCAGATCGCGCTCATCCTGCGCGGCAAGCACAAGCCCAGCTACACCCCGCACATGGACTGCGGCGACAACGTCGTGGTGATCAACGCGGGCAAGGTCCATCTGACCGGCAAGAAGCTCAAGGACAAGATCTACTACCGGCACACCGGTTACCCCGGTGGCATCAAGGAGCGCCGGGCCGGCGAGATTCTGGCCGGCAAACACCCGGAGCGGGTGGTCCAGAAGGCGATCGAGCGCATGATCCCGAGCGGGCCGCTGGGCCGGCGCCAGCTCAAGAACCTGCGCGTCTATGCCGGCGCCGAGCACCCGCACGAGGCCCAGAACCCGGAAGTCGTGGACATCGCGGCCCGCAACCCGAAGAACAAGAGGAGCGCCTGAGATCATGGCCGAGGAAACCAAGACCCTGACCGATCTCGCCGATCTCGGAGCGGCCACGGCGGGCGGGGCCGCCCCTGCCACCGGCGCCGACGCCGGTGCGGACGCCCCAGGGGATGCCGCCGCCGAGATGCCGGAGCCGAAGCGCGACGCCCTGGGCCGCTCCTACGCCACGGGAAAACGCAAGGACGCGGTCGCCCGCGTCTGGATCAAGCCGGGCAGCGGCAAGATCACGGTCAACCGCCGCGAGCTCGAGCGCTACTTCGCGCGCGCGGTGCTGCGCATGCTGATCAACCAGCCCTTCGAGGCCGCGGATCGCAAGGACCAGTTCGATGTGTTCTGCACGGTCGCGGGCGGCGGGCTCTCGGGCCAGGCCGGCGCCCTGCGCCATGGCATCTCCAAGGCGCTGACGCTCTACGAGCCGGCGCTTCGGCCGGTGCTCAGGAATGGCGGCTTCCTGACCCGCGACTCTCGCGTGGTCGAGCGCAAGAAGTACGGCAAGCGCAAGGCGCGACGTAGCTTCCAGTTCTCCAAGCGCTAACCCCGCGAACGGATATCCCGGCATCGAGGGCGTTCCGAGGGGGACGCCCTTTTTTGCTGGGATGTTTTTAATTGACGCCCGCGTTCGGCGCGCTACCGTCGGACCGCTACTCGAGACCTTGGGGAGGGGGGACAACGATGCCAGACGGGAATGTCGTCACGCAGATTTTGCTGCCGGTGTCGTTGGCGATCATCATGCTCTCGGTCGGACTGGAGCTGACCATCGCCGACTTCAAGCGGGTCGTCGTCCAGCCGAAGGATTTCTTCGTCGGGGCGGTCAGCCAAGTCGTGCTGTTGCCGGCCGTGGCCTTCGCCCTGGTCTCGGTCTGGTCGATGGACCCGGCGCTCGCCGTCGGCGTGATGATCCTCGCCGCTTGCCCCGGCGGCGTGACCTCGAACCTGATGACCTATCTCGCCCGCGGCGATACCGCGCTTTCGGTATCGCTCACCGCGGTCATCAGCCTGCTCAGCGTCCTCACCCTGCCGATCATCGTCGCCCTTTCGGTGTCCCACTTCATGGACGGGGCGAGCGCGCCCGAGATCTCGGTCGGGCGGATCATCGTCGGGGTGTTCGTCATCACCACGGTTCCCGTGGCCATCGGCATGACGGTCAAACGGTTCGCCCCGCGCTTTGCGGCCAATTTCGAACGCAACGCCCGGATCATCTCCTCGATCCTGTTCGTCCTGGTGATCGCCGGCGCGGTCTATAGCGAGCGCGAAAACATCGTCGACTACTTCCGCCAGGCCGGCCCGGCGACCCTGGCGCTCAACCTGATCATGATGGCGCTGGCCTATTCGCTGGCCAAGGCGGCCCGCCTCGGCGGCCCGCAGCAGACCGCGATCACGCTCGAATGCGGGCTGCAGAACGGGACCCTGGCGATCTTCGTCGCGGTGACCCTGATCGGCAACACCACCATGATGGTGCCGGGCGGCATCTACAGCCTGTTGATGTTCGCGACCGCCGGGGCCTATATGTTCGTGACCAGGCGGCGCGGCGCCGCGGCGGCGCAAGCCGGATGAGGGTTTCCCTCGATGGCAAGGGAGCAGAATCATGACCGCGGGCTTCAAGGCCGGCGCCAATGCGGCGGCCAATGTGGCGGCCAATGTGGCGGCCAATGTGGCGAAGGTCTTCATCGACGGCGAGGCCGGCACCACCGGCCTGCAGATCCGCGGGCGGCTCGAGGGCCGCGCCGATATCGAGCTTCTGCGCCTGCCGGAGGGCGCGCGCAAGGACCCGGGCGCCCGCGCCGAGATGCTCAACGCCGCCGATCTCGCGGTGCTCTGCCTGCCCGATGACGCGGCGCGCGAGGCCGTGGCCATGGTCGAGAACCCGGGAACGCGCCTGATCGACGCCAGCACCGCGCACCGGGTCGATCCGGACTGGGTCTATGGCCTGCCGGAATTCGACGCCGAGCAGCCGACGCGCATCGCCGGCGCCAAGCGGGTCACCAACCCGGGCTGCTACGCGCTGGCCTCGGTGGCGCTGCTCCACCCCCTGGTCGCCGCCGGTCTGGTGCCGGCCGAGACGCCGATTTCGATCAACGCGGTCTCGGGTTACAGCGGCGGCGGCCGCCAGATGATCGAGCGGTTCGAGAATCCGGACCGCCCGGACGCCATCGCAACGCCGTTCCGGGCCTACGCGCTCGGCCTCACCCACAAGCACGTGCCGGAGATCCAGCGGCGCAGCGGGCTCGCCCTGCGGCCGCTGCTGGTGCCCAGCGTCGGGCGCTTCCGCCAGGGCATGATCGTCCAGATCCCGCTGCACCTGGGCGCCTTGCCCGGCCGGCCCCGGGCCGCCGAACTCCACGCCGCCCTGGCCAGCCACTACCAGGGCCGGCGCTTCGTCGAGGTGGCACCCTTCGAGGCGACCCTGGCCATGGCCCATCTGGATCCGGAGGGCCTCAACGGCACCAACCTGGTGCGCCTGCACGTCTTCGCCAACGAGGCGGAGGGACACGCGGTGCTGGTGGCGCTGCTCGACAACCTGGGCAAGGGGGCCTCGGGCCAAGCGGTGCAGAACATGAACCTGATGCTCGGCCTGCCCGAGGGCGCCGGGTTGGGCGCCGGGCTGGACGCCGGGCTGGACGCCGCCGATGCTCCGCCCGCGGCCGCCTGAGCCGGGCCGGGAGCGCGCGCCATGGCCGGTCTGATCCTGCCGCACCGGGGGTTACGCCCGAAGATCGCCGAGGACGTCTTTATCGCCGAGACCGCGGTGGTGATCGGCGACGTGGAGATCGGCGCCGGCTCGTCGATCTGGTACGGCTGCGTGCTGCGCGGCGACGTCAACCGCATTCGGGTCGGGCGCAACACCAACCTGCAGGACGGCACCATCGTCCACTGCAACAACGACCGCGACGGCGACTACCGCGAGACCGGCGGCGGCGAGCCGACCCATATCGGCGATAACGTGGTGGTCGGGCACATGGCGCTGATCCACGCCTGCACCGTGGGCGACGGCGCCTTCATCGGCATGCGTTCCGTCATCCTCGACCGCGCCGTGGTCGAGCCCCGGGCCATGGTCGCCGCCGGCGCCGTGGTTACGCCCGGCAAGACCGTGCCCAGCGGCCAGATCTGGGCCGGGTTGCCGGCGCGCTACTGGCGCGACATGAGCGCGGCGGAGATCGCCGAGGCGGCCTGGATCGCCGAGCATTATCGGGAACTTGGCGCCAGCTACCTCACACCAAGGACCCGGGCCCCGGCCGGGCCCGAGGACTCATCTTAACCATATCGAAATCTCACGAGGGTAAATGGAAGGTGCCGCAGAGTGTCGCCCGGCGGGCGACGTAGGGCAGCTAGGGGACCGAAACCCACGGGAGTGCTCGGCGATGCACGACGGGACGGACGCAACTGGTGGCGACGGGGCCGATGCCACGTTCCAGGTCCTGCGCCAGGAGTTCCTCGAAGATTCGACCGAGGACCTGCAGAATCTTACCAGCTTTCTCAACGAGGCCATGGCCGGCAGCCGCCCGATGGAGGTCGCCCTGCAAGATGCGCGCCGGGTCGCGGTCAACCTGGTGGGCGGGGCCAACGGCTTCGAGCTGCCGCTGATCGGCGTCACCGCCCAGCGCTTCGACGACTACATCATCTCGCTGTCGGCAGGCGACACCCGCGGCCTGGGCAACCTGATCTCCTACGCCGAGACCCTGCTCGAACTGCTCAAAGCGCCGGACCAGAACGAGGAGACCGCGTCCCAAATCATGCGCCGCCTGCCGGCCAAGGGCACCTTCGACCCCGACGAGATCGACGTGCGCGAGATCGAGGTGCTGCTGGTCATGTCGCCCGGCGTCGCGACCCGGGTCATCGAACGCGAGCTGCTCGAATGCGGCTACCGGGTGACCACCGTGAGCAACTCCTTCAAGGCGCTCGAATTCGCCACCCGGGCGCTGCCCGACCTGATCATCGTCTCGGCGGTCATGCCCGATCTGGCCGGCATCGATTTGATGCTCGCGCTCAAGGCCATGCCGGCGACCCGCAACATCGGGGCGGCGGTCATCACCAGCCTGGATCCCGACAACGCCGACCTCAAGCTGCTGCCGCCGACCGTGCCGATCATCCACAAGAGCGCCAGCTTCAGCGACGATCTGGCCAAGGCCCTCCAGGACCAGTTCCTGCTCTAGTTCCGTTCAGTCCTGGGCCCGGACCGCGACGTAGGAGCCGGGTGCGTCCTCGATGACCTCGAGCTGGCGATCGCCGGGCACGCGGGCCGCGACCTTGCCGCCGCCGTGGCGCGCCGCCCACTTCGACCAGGTCGGCCACCAGGAGCCCGGGTGCTCCTTGGCGGTCTCGAGCCAGTCCTCCGGCGACTTGGGGTTCTTGGCGTTGGTCCAATGGGAGTATTTGCCCGCCGCCGGCGGGTTGACCACGCCGGCGATGTGGCCGGAGGCGGCGAGCACGAACTTGACCGGGCCGGAGAACAACTGGGTCGCGGCGTAGGTCGAGGTCCAGGGCGCGATGTGGTCTTCCTTGGCGGAGAGCATGAACGCCGGCGTCTCGATCGTGGTCAGGTCGATGGCGACGCCGTCGAAGGTCAGCCCACCCGGCTTCACCAGCAGGTTCTCCAGGTACATCTTGCGCAGGTAGAAGCCGTGCATGGCCGCCGGCAGGCGCGTCGAATCCGAATTCCAGTACAGCAGGTCGAAGGGGAAGGGGTCCTTGCCGAGCAGATAGTTGTTGACCACGAAGGACCAGATCAGGTCGTTGGCGCGCAGCATGTTGAAGGTGGTCGCCATCTGGGCGCCCTCCAGGTAGCCCTTCTCCGCCATCTTGTGTTCCAGGCTGGCCAGTTGCTCCTCGTCGACGAACACGCCGAGCTCGCCCGCCTCCTCGAAGTCGGTCAGCGCGGCGAGGAAGGTGGCGCTGGCGAAGCGGGTGTCGCCCTTGGCCGTCATGTAGGCCAGCGTGACCGCGAGCAGGGTGCCGCCGAGGCAGTAGCCGATGACGTTGGCGTGGCTTTCGCCGGTCGCCTTCTCCATCGCCCCGAGCGCCGCCAGCGGGCCCTCGATCATGTAGTCCTCGAAGGTTTTCTGGGCGAGCTCCCGGTTCGGGTTGACCCAGGACACCACGAACACCGTGAAGCCCTCGGCGACCGCCCACTTGATGAAGGAGTTCTTCTCGCGCAGATCGAGGATGTAATACTTGTTGATCCAGGGCGGCACGATCAGCAGCGGCCGCCTGTGCACCTGCTCGGTGCTCGGCTGGTACTGGATCAGTTGCATCAGATCGGTCTGAAAGACCACCTTGCCGGGCGTGACCGCGATGTTGCGGCCGAGTTCGAAGGCCTCGGTGTCGGTCATCTTGATGTCGAGCCGGCCCTTGCCGCGCTCCAGGTCGTCGAGCAGGTTCTCTAGCCCTTTGACCAGGTTCTCGCCGCCGCTGTCGAGGGTCGCGCGCAGCACCTCCGGGTTGGTCATGACGAAGTTCGACGGCGCCAGGGCGTCGGCGAACTGGCGGGTGTAGAAATCGACCTTCTTGGCGGTCTTGTCGTCCAGGCCCTCGACCCCTTGCACCGTGGACTGCATCCAGCGCGCGGTCAGCAGGTAGGACTGCTTGATGAAATCGAACAGCTGGTTCTCGTCCCAGTCCGGGTGCTTGAAGCGGCGGTCGCCGGGCTCGGGCGCGATCGCCGGTTCGGTCTCCTGACCCATCATGCGCGCCGCGGTCGTCTGCCAGAGCTTCATGTGGTCCTGCCACAGGCCGATCTGGGCCTCTACCATCTTGGCGGGATCGGCCATCATCCGCGCGGTCATCTCCTGGAAGGCGCCGGCGATGTTGAACGGGTCCGGATCGCTCCGGCCCTCGCCGCGCTGCTGCCGCTCCAGGAACTCGGAAACCAGGCGCTGGCTGCGCTCGGCGATCCGGGCCATGGCGCGCGACATCTCGACCGGATCGGCCGGTTTCGCCTTCGGGCCCTGTTGCTCAGCCATGGTCGTTTCCTCTATGGTTCCTTGGGCTTGCGCGGCGCTGGGCGGGCACGCGCGGCGCTCAGGTGCCGAACCGCCATGCCGCACCGCAACATGAGCCGCGCCGCGCAAGGTAGTCAGGGGCCGCGATGTGTCAATAGGGAATGGCCCGAGGGATGGTTAAGCGTTTGACCTGCGAACCGGTCTTGGGGTAATGCCAAGCCAGAGTCGCCCGCGCGGCGCGCCTCCTTTGGTGAGGCCAAGGATGGGGACGGAGCCGAACATGAGCCAGGAAAACGACCAGTCCGTGTCGCGGGCCGCGCGCCGCCGGCGGCCCGTCTTCGGCATTCTGACGGCCGCGTTGCTTCTGGGCGGCTGCTCGGCCGTGCCGGATTGGGCCGATCCCACCGGCTGGTTCGCCGAGGACGCGGCGCCGACCAAGGTCGGGCTCGCCGAGGGCCAGGCGCGGACCCAGCCGACCGGTTTCCCCAATCTGGCCAGCGTGCCGAACCAGCCGCCCAAGGTGTTGTCCCTGGAGGCCCGCGCGGAGGTCCAGGCGGGCCTGGCCGCCGATCGCGCCAATGCCGTCTATTCCGGCGAGAAGCTGACCGGCTCGGTGCCGATCCTGGCGAGTGCGATCCAGGCCGTGCCCGGAGCCCCGGTGGGCGCCCCGGTGGGCGCCCCGGTGGGCCCCGCCGGCGCCGAAGATCAGCAACCAGTTGACCGCGGTCCCGCGGGTCCCGCCCGCGCCGGTTCAGACCCAAGTGGCGCAAACCCAAGTGGCGCAAACCCAAGTGGCGCAAGTCGAGGTCGCCCCAGCCCCAGTGGTTCAGGCGCCGGTCGCGCCACCCCGGATTTCCCAGCCTCAGGTCGCCCAGGCCGCCGGCGGGCGGACGCAACTGCGGTTTCCCCAGTTCCAGAACGTCCAGCCCCAGGCCGCCGCGCCCTACGCGGCCGGCGCGCAACTGGTGGCGGTGATCTACTTCGGCCACAGCTCGTCCCGATTGGACGGCAGGGACCGCGCCGTGCTGCGCGACGTGGTGACCCTGCGCCGGCAGCGCGGCGCCACCATCCGGGTGGTCGGCCACGCCAGCGCCCACACCGCGGTGAGCGACCGGATCACCCACGATTCAGTCAACTTCGAGATGTCGCTGAAGCGCGCCAATTCGGTGGCCGCCGAATTGATCGCGCTGGGCGCGGCCCGCGACCGGGTCCGGGCCGAGGCGCGCGGCGACCTGCAGCCGGTCTACCACGAGTTTATGAGCACCGGGCAGGCCGGCAACCGGCGGGTAGAAATCTTCCTGGAAAATTAAGTCTTAAGGCTTCATGAGCGATCCCCTGAGAATCGCGGTCGCCGGCCTGGGCACGGTCGGCGCGGAGACGCTCCGGCTGATCCGGGCGCAGGGGCCGCTGATCGCCGCCCGCTGCGGCCGTGCGATCGAGATCGCCGCGGTCTCGGCGCGCGATCGCAACAAGGCCCGGCCCATCGAGCTCACCGGGCTGTCCTGGTTCGACGACCCGGCCGCGATGGCCGCCGCACCCGGGATCGACGCGGTGGTCGAGCTGATCGGCGGCGCGGACGGCATCGCCAAAGCCACCGTGGAGGCGGCGATCGCCGCCGGCCGCCACGTGGTCACCGCGAATAAGGCGCTGCTCGCCCATCACGGCGCGGCCCTCGCCCGTTCCGCCGAGGCGGCCGGGGTCGCGCTCGCCTACGAGGCGGCGGTGGCCGGCGGCATCCCGATCGTGAAGGCCTTGCGCGAAGGCCTGGCGGCCAACCGGATCGGCCGCGTCTACGGCGTGCTCAACGGCACCTGCAACTACATCCTGACCACCATGCGCGAGACCGGGCGCGGCTTCGACGCGGTGCTCGCCGAGGCGCAAGATCTGGGCTATGCCGAGGCCGACCCCGGTTTCGACATCGACGGCGTCGACACCGCCCACAAGCTGGCGATCCTGACCGCGCTCGCCTTCGGCTGCGAGATCGACTTTGGAAACGTCCACGTCGAGGGCATCCGCGAGGTCTCGTCCCTCGACATCGCCTACGCCGAGGAACTGGGCTACCGCATCAAGCTGCTCGGCATCGCCACCCGCCGGGAGGACGGGGTCGAGCAGCGGGTCCACCCCTGCATGGTCGCCCGGGACTCGCCGATCGCGGCGGTCGAGGGGGTCTTCAACGGCATCGTCGCCGAGGGCGATTTCGTCGGCACCTTCATGGCCGAGGGCCGCGGCGCCGGCGCCGGGCCGACCGCCTCCGCCGTGGTCGCCGACCTGATGGACATCGCCCGCGGCGCCGTGCCGCCGACCTTCGGCGTGCCGGCCCGGGACCTGGAGCGCCCGGCCTCGCTCCCCATCGAGCGCCACCTCGGCAGCCACTACATCCGGCTCATGGTGGTCGACCGGCCCGGGGTCATCGCCGACATCGCCGCCGCCCTGCGCGATCAGGAGATCTCGGTCGAGGCCATGATCCAGCGCGGCCGCGCGCCCGACGAGATGGTGCCCGTGGTGATCACCACCCACGACACCGAGGACGCCGCCATGACCCGGGCGCTTCAGCGCATCGGTGCCCTCGACGCGGTGATCGAACCCCCCCGCCGCATCCGTATCGAGGCGCTGTAGTAAAGGGGACAGTCCCCTTTATTCCTAATTTTATCTATATTTTTCAATCTATTGCAAATCATCATTTTGTAGCTATTTGATTTTAAACGGTAATCATTGAAATAAAGGGGACTGTCCCCTTTTCGCGTCGAGCATCTGGATCGGCCGAGCGGGGCGGGGAGTTCGTCAACACCGACCGGGGCATCACGCCGGCGCTTTGGAACCTTATTGCTCGAAGCAAATTAAGTGCGACGCGGCTCCGCACTCGAACCCCGCGCCCGCCGCCGTCCACCCTACGGTGGTCAGGCTGGCGTTTCCGACCCGAGCAAAAAAGATATCCGCCGTCCAATAAAAGCAACTGTCCCGAGAGAAAACTCCATGGATCGAACCTGATGGAAGGACGTTCGTCCAAGCCGGTCTGAAACCCACCAACTCGACATTTTCCTCGGTGACATTTATCGGGTTCTGGAGGCAGTTGAAGGGGGAAGCCGCGTCGCAGGTGGTCAAATCGGTGTAATCATCGGCGACCGTTGCGCCATCGGTCCGCACATAAGGCGATGCGGACCTGATAAATAGCGTGTCAGGCGAGCCATCGCCGCTGGCCAGCCAGGCCCGATACCTCCGCGTGACCCCGATCCCCGCCGTATCCGCCAGCGCTTGGCAGATGGCATCCGCGCCATCGAGGCCTCCGAGGTCGCCTTGGTGTGTCGTGCTGGTCAGGAAGACCGTCTTGGCCATGACCTCGCCCGCATCGCCGATGCCGCCGTCCGCCGTCTGTGCCGACGACGGCGTTCCCGTTGCCACGACGATCACCGCCGCGAGCGCGAAAATACCTCTCAAATTGCCATACATGTTGATCTCCCCTATCGCCCCGCTGCGCCGTTGCAGCGCGAGACCCGTGCCCCCCGGCTCGGAGGATCGCACACCCGGTCGAGCGTTTTATAACGATGCCCCGGGCCCTGCCAAACCCAAAACTCGCCGGTTTTGCAGGTGTCCCTCTTGGCCCGGTTATCGAAACAGCGACGAACAATAGATCGCGAAGATACCGACCAGCACGGTGATCAGGCCGTACTCGATGGCCGAGCCGCGTTTTTCCGAGACCTCCCTGATCTGCCGCGCGATCTCGGCCTCGATCTCCGGCCGATGATCCGCCGAGCCAAGCGCATCGACTCGCAAGAGATACTCGACCGCCTTGGTGGCGCGTTCCTCTGGTGTCATCACGCCCTCCTGGGGTTCCTTTGTGCGTGTTGGGACCAGCAACTGCCATACTACCCGAAAGCTCTCTCACCCCTGGATTGGCGGGAGGGGGGGTGAAGCTCCGGCCTGATAGCCAGAATATGTTTACGGAGGATCTCCGGTAAATTCCCGAGAGAGAAGTTGGGCAATTTTCCCGGTTCGTGGGCGTAGCGCCATTTTTCAAAGACATTCCCCTCGCTGGCGAGCGTATCCTTGAAGTTTCGGAAGGTGATGGGTTCTCCAGCTAGGCGATCGATTTTATCAAGAACGGCGGACTGTTTGGCCCTCTCGGTATTCCACTCGTTTTCTATAATTTGTTTCGTTCCAACCTTTAGTTGGTCGAAAAGCTTCTCAAGGTCATGCAAACGGGGAGTGGTATTGGTTTCTATCAAAATCAAACATTTCAAGTAAAGTTCTGACGAAAAACTGGAATTCACTGTCTGGGCAATCATAAGGGCACCTCTATCAATACCATTTTTCAGATATTGGACTGTTATAAATCAATGGGTTCCGTAACGGGAAAATCGGAAAAGCATGATTATTAGAGGTGCCCATAAGAGAAATGTCTGGCCTACCGGGTTGCGTAAGTTTCTGTGCTGCAAAATGAAACGCGCCCGCCTGAAAGAAAATGCTCTTTATTCGCGGTATGTTGTCGAGCTTCTGTTTTGCCGTGAGTGCCATCGTTCGATTCTCCATGTTTTATCGAGCCGCCGTGGAAATCCAGGTATTGAGCCACGGTTACCAAAGGCGCTATGTCCCGGAAGGCTGTCGCAATATATCACTTGATCCAGTCCTGGTACTCGGGCGCCAACGGGGCGTGCGAAACTCATCTCGACCTCCCTTCTCAGGCGCTGGGGCGGGCGTGTCGGTAGTGCTCCCGGGGGAAGAACGCCGCCGTGACCCGGGCACTTCAACGCATCACTGTATTCGAGCCCCCCGCCACCACCGCATCGAGGCGCTGTAACCTCGCAACACAATCCTTTGTGACTCGGCCCGGAGGCTGTAGATTCCGGGTGGCGGGGTGCCCCGCGCCTCTTCCGCGAACAAGAAACACGAGGGACGGTATGGCTTACGAAGGCGAGATGGACCGGAACCTGGCGCTGGAGGCGGTTCGGGTTACCGAGGCGGCGGCGCTC
>JACZVL010000238.1 GCA_022572685.1 Pseudomonadota bacterium | reverse complement strand
GGAACCGCGTCCAGCAGGCGGGCGAGCAGGCCGACGCAGAAGCCGGTCGCGGCGCCGTCGTCCCACTCGGCGCGGCCGCCCTCGATCTCGTGCAGGCCGCCGAGCGGCAGGCCGCCGCCGGGCAGATGGGCATCGAGCGGATCGGCGCCGAGCGGCGCAACCCGCCGCCGCAGGCCGCCATAGGCCGGGCCGCGCTCGATGGCGCGGACCCGCGCGCGCAGGCCGGCGAGGTCCCTTCCAGGGCAGCTATCGGGATCGCCGTCGGGGTGGCGGCCCGGGGCGGCGGCCGGAGGCTGGACTGGAGACAGGGAGGCGAGCATGGCTAATCCGGTGTTCTCGATTTTTGTTCTTGTTTCGTTCTAGTCGAGCCCGGTTCCCGAGTCAAGCTGGCCGAGTCCAGTTAAAGCAGAACCCAATTACTCCAACAGTAGATTTTCCCATGGTAAATACTACCGACTCCAAAAATAACCCGTAGATTTTACGGGCGAACCATTGGAGGAGTCGGATGCACGAATCGATCGATACCCTGACGCTAGCCCGGCACATCGCCGAATTGGATAGGACGGCCCGCCGTGCCGGAATCGAAATCGAACTCAGGACCGATTTCGGTCACCTGATGGAACTCTGCGAAGCCTTGCCGGATAAGCCGACACCCACCGCCATGTTCAACCCGATGAAGGCGGATATCGGCGGCCACAACGGCTTCTGGCTCAAGGGAAGCGACCCGGCCGCGGTCCCGGTTCACGTCCAAGCGGCCCGGATCTATGACATGAACGGCACCAACCTGGCCCGAGAATTTTCGAGCCTTCGCGCCTTCTATGCCAGCCCGGATCTGGCCCCCGAAGGCGAGCGCTGCGTCTGTGCCGCTCCCATCTTGGAACGGATCACCGGGACGGTCTGCTACCACGGCGAACTTTGGGTCCGGGGCCACGACCCGAATCTTCGGGGCCAGGCGTTGTCCGGCCCCCTGTCCCGATTGCTGCTTGGCCTGGTACTGGCCCGGTGGAACCCGGACTACGTGGTCGCCTTCGGTTACGACCGATCCGTGAACCGGGGATTGCCGGCCCGGTTCGGTTACTGGCATATCCAGCCCCATGCGGTGCACTGGGTTCGGCCCCATCGAGACCAGCCGTTGGATGTCTGGCTCATGTGGCTGACCCGCCAGGACCTGATCGACCTTATGCGGATGCCCGCATGAACGGAATCGCGATGTCCTGGGTGATATCGGACAGGCAGCAGAGTAGCGGCTCGCCGTTTTCCGCGGCGGCCCGAAACAGCAGGCGCTGGTAAGGCACCCAGAGCGGGTCCTTGCCCGGGCGGCGCATGATCGCGCGAATATGGTCCAGCCGGGGCTCTCCGGTATCGAACACGCCGGCGTAGGCCTTCATGACGCTGAAACTGTAATGCCGTCCCGGTTCCTCGACTCGATAGGGGCGGCCGCGGGCTTCGCGAACCCAGTCCTGCCCATAAACCCGGGCGCAGGCGGATTGGCGTCCCGCGTGGACCGTGTCCCAGTGGCCGCCTCCGAGCCGGTCATTCGGACGATAGATCATCAAGCGCGGGATCGATTCCGCGCACTCGCGGAGCGTCAGTTTGGAAGCCCGGCCGTCGGCCAGCCGCAAGGCTGGGCGCAGCGGCGAACCGACCGCGACCCGGGCCGACAGGGGCTGCTCCAGAGTCGTCGCCGCGTTCGCCAGCGCTACGCCGCGGAAACTTCTTACTTCGGTGATGCGGCGGGCCGCCGCCGCACTGGAATGACGCTCGATATTCCAGGCTTGGTGAAAGAAGCGCAGCTCGACCCCGTTCGGACAAGCAGCCGTGGCGCAGAAATCCACGGTGGCCTGCAGCGCGGTGTCATCGACCCGGTTCAGATCGAACTCGACCAGGGCGGTTGCCGGGCGAAGGGATACTTGAACCATCCCCAGGCGGTGCAGCGCGAGGCGCCGGAAGGCCCGTTCCGTCAGCCCGCGAGATTCCGGATCGTTCGGACGGTCGAGCCCCCAGAAATTCCACGCGCCTTCGTCGTCCACCCACCAGTGGCCGAACGTCGAACCTAGCTCCTTGGAATTTCCCCACATCCGGTCATGCCCACGGCAATCCGCGCCGACTACCGAGAGGCCTTCTGCTTGGGGAGCGCGGCGATCAACCTGAACACCTGCTCCTTGATATCCTCGTCGGGGAGATTGGCGAGGACGTGTGCCGCCCGGATCGTACGGTTGTCGATCGCAGCCAATTCGTTGGTTCCCGCCGGAACCGCGTCCGCATCGAGCAAGTGTTCCACACCGTCGAAGAAATAGGTGATCTTCACGCCGAGCAGGCGCGCGATCTTGTACAGCCGCCCGCCGCCGATGCGGTTCCGCCCCTTCTCGTATTTCTGAATTTGTTGGAAGCTGATCCCGAGCCGGACCCCGAGTTCGGTCTGGGTGAGGCCCGCCGCGACGCGGGCCTGTCTCAAGCGCCTCCCGATTTCGATATCGATTTCATCGCAAGCCATATTCGTTCGCGCTCCGAGTGATGAAGGCGGTCAGCAGCGTCGCCGCGGATTCGATGCTAGCAGAGCCCCAGCCCCTGGAAAAGCATCACGGATTCTTCTATTGTCCGGCGCGAGCCCCCAAGCTCGCCGACGAGGGTCGTCCCTATGGAAATTGCGACGATTCTGACCTTCACCTTCGCCACCGCGCTGATCGTGGCGATACCGGGTCCGGGCGTCCTGTTGATCGTTGGCGCCGGGATCGCCGGTGGCCGCCGTGCCGCGGTCGGCGCCGTGTTCGCGATCCTCGCCGCCGACGTGCTTCTTATCGGCCTCGTGGCGGGCGGTCTCGGGGTCCTCACGGAACGCGGCGGCGCGACACTGGACTGGTTGACCGCGTTCGGCGGCCTGGTTCTGGTCGTGCTCGGCTTGCTGATGTTTCGGGCCCGCCGGAAGGACGCCAGCCCCCGCGGCAGCGTCCACGTCTACTCGCTCGGCAGCTTCCTCGCGACGGTGGCGAACCCCAAGAGCCTGTTGTTCTTCGCGGCCTTCCTGCCTCAGTTCGTGGACGCCTCCAGGCCCGCGATGCCGCAATATCTTACCCTTACGGTCTTGTTCGTCCTGGCGGCGGCGCCAGTCGGCCTGGCCTATGCCCTTGGCGCGAGTTTCCTGAGCGACCGCGACGGACCGTTCCGTCACCTCCGCGTTCATGGCCCCCGCGTTGCGGGTCTCTGCCTGATCGCACTGGGCGCGGCCAGCATGGGACGCTTTTTGTTGTAACCCGAAGGCGGGACGGCCATTCCGGATCACGAGGCCCGGATCACGAGGCCCGAATTACGAAGACCGCACAGCGGCCACCTCCCGCCCCGCGTCGATCTCCCGGCGCAAGGCCCGGGCGGCGGCTTCGGGGTCATGGGCGCCGCAGATCGCCGAGACCACGGCGATGCCGCCGGCGGCGCCACCTGCCATGACCTGTGCGGCGTTGCCGGCGCCGAGGCCACCGATCGCCACCACCGGCAGCGGCGCCAGCGTCGCGGCGAGTGCGGCCAGGCCCGCGATCCCGATCGGTGGGCCCGCATCGGGCTTGGTCGCGGTGGCGTAGACCGGGCCGATGCCGACATAGTCGGCCAAGCCCCGGTCGACCCGCGCCGCCTCCTCGGCGGTGCCGGCGGAAACCCCGATCAGCGCGTCCGGCCCGAGGATAGCCCGCGCCCGCGCCGCGTCCGGGTCGTCCTGGCCCAGGTGCACCCCA
>JACZVL010000056.1 GCA_022572685.1 Pseudomonadota bacterium | reverse complement strand
CACAACATCACCGATGTGTTTCGCATTGCCGACCGCGACGAACATATCGACCGGATCACTCTGCGATCGGTCCATCTCGACCTGGTGCTGGACCGCGACAAGCTGGCTGAAGCCAATCGGCATTTCTCAGATGTCTATCGCATCTCCCCGATGCGCTTTCAGCGAGGGTGTGCGACAAATGAATTACAAAAGAGCGAAAGGGGTTGACTGAGGCATTTTTTTGAGGCATTATATGACTAGGATACTAGTCATACACAAGGAGGTGCATATGTTACGTGGTCTAGCGAAACGGCGGGAGCAGATCTTCGAGGAGCTTGGAGAGATCAGGCGACTGAGGAGGGGAAAGCTCGTAGAGCAGTACAACAAGAAGCAGGAGAAAGACGGACGGGTACGACGATGGGGTCCGTACTACACGCTGCAGTGTTGGTTAAATGGGAAGAACCGGTCGCAACGCGTCCCGCGAGAGCGGGCCGAACAAGTGCAGGCTGATGTGGAGGCCTACGAACGGTTCCAGCGTCTGGTTGAGGAACTGGCCAGTGTGACGGAGCAAATGACCAAGAAGGAGGGCGAGACGGACGCTAAAAAAAAGCCCAAGAGACTCGGCAGGAAAGGTACAGAGAGATCGAGGGATTCCTAGGGCTGGTTGAGCAGATGTGTTCCCAGGGCCGGATGCCGGATCTGGGGTGGTTGGAGAGTGGCATGCGGGAAGCGGCCCTGCAAACGGGTTGCCGTCTGATCGAGGAGTTGCTCAACAAAGTGGCACAGTGTGAGGGGGGACAGGGACGGCGCAAAGGAGAAAGGCGCTACTGGCGGACGAAATGGGTAAAGACGCTGTTGGGGGAATTGCAGCTTCAACGAAGTTGTTTGCATGATCGACAGGGCAGTCGTGTTCCCATGGACGAAGCCCTTGGCATCGAGGGAACGGGATATTCGCCGGGAGTATTGCGTTTATCCTGTCGCGCCGGAGCCCGTGCGGCATTCGAGGAAGCCAGTCAAGATCTGCAAGTGTATGCCGGGGTACAGGTCTCGGGACGGGAGATCCAGCGGATCGTGAATCGGATGGGGCCGCAGATAGGCGCATGGATGGACGCGCGCGAAGTAGAGGAGGTGCGTGGGCCTATTCCGGTAATGTACGTTTCGTACGACGGGACCGGTGTGCCGATGGCAGCCAGAGAGCTTCGTGGCCGAAAGGGAAAGAACGGGGAGGCAAAGACACGAGAGGTGAAAGTCGGATGCGTGTTTACCCAGCAGACGGTGGACGAGAAGGGGCATCCGATCCGGGATGAGCACAGCACCACCTATGTGGCGTCATTTGAGGCGGCCGAGACGTTCGTTGCACGGGTCCGACGGGAGGCGATCCGGCGCAGGATGAGTCAAGCCACACAGGTGGTGGTCATTGGGGACGGGGCCGCATGGATATGGACACAGGCCGCGGTGTGCTTCCCGGGTTGTGTTGAAATCCTAGACATTTATCATGCCTACGAGCATCTCACGGGACTCTTCCGGCTGTTGTTCCCAAAGGCAGAGACGGATGATCGTCGCCTGAAACGATGGCGCAGACGGATGGAGAAAGGGAAAATCGCTGGGATCTTATGCGAAGCGCAAGCCTGCTTGCCGCGTAGTGGCCATCGGCGAACAGAAGCGCGCAAAGAAATCGAGTACTTCCGGACGCACCAGCAGCGCATGCAGTACGCCAAATTCCAGCAGCAGGGACTATTCATCGGATCCGGAGTCGTCGAGGCTGGATGCAAATCCCTTATCGGCGCCCGGCTCAAACAGTCGGGCATGTTCTGGACCGTCACCGGCGCTCAACACGTCCTCAATACCCGCTGTTGCCTATCCAGCCATGCTTTCGATGCCTTCTGGGATCACAGGCAGCCTGCCTTCTTGACCTTGCAAGCCTATGATCATGCCGCCTGACTCCCTTATTGGTAATTCTGATGTCGCGCACCCTTTCAGCGAGAGCCAAACAGATAGCGCTTGTGCTCCACGCCCGTCTTGCTGTAATCTAACGCAGACTCAGACCGTGAGATGGTCAGCAATACGATGACGAAATTACTCAATATCCAGGCGAGTATACCATAACCCTGCCGGCCCACGCCGTGGCCAGCGTCGATCTGGTCGGCAAGAAGCTGCTGGGCACCGGCGCCTACTACGCCGAGATGGCGCGCCAGTTGCTGGTGTTTCCCTTCCCCAACTACCGGATCACCGTCGAGGGGGCGACCTACGACGCGGCCTCCGTGGTGGTCTCCAACGGGCGCTACTACGCCGGCCAGTACGTCCTGGCGCCGAAGGCAAACCTCGTCGAACCGTCGTTTCAGGTCTGCCTGTTCGAGCGCGGCGGGCGCCTGGCGGCCCTGCGCTACGTGATGGCCATGCAGATGGACCGGCTCGCCGAGGAGCCGGACTACCGCATCGTGACCGGCCGCGAGATTCGTATCGAGGGCCCGGAGGGCGACCCGGTGCAGGCCGACGGCGATATCGTGGCCGCGCTGCCGGTCGACATCGAGATCGTCCCCGGCGCCCTGCGATTGTTGATGCCGGCGCGCGACTGAGAGCGGGCCGGGTCGACCGTCACGGAAAGCGCGTTAGTCTGGCGCCATGCCTTTGTCGGTCAGCTCCTGGATCGCCTTTTCGGTCTTGGTCAGATGCGCGAGCCCCATTCCGCGCAGCACGTTCGGCGCCTTGGAGAACTGGATGTTGTCATAGCCGACGATCTCGATGCGATTGCCCCAGGGGTCGCGGAAATCGAGAAACCGGCCCGGCAGCGGCTCGATGCCCGCCTCCGCAAGGGCCTGGCGGACAGCTTCCTTGTCGTCGACCACGATGCCGATATGACGGCCCTCGTCGGCGGCCTGGGTCCGGCCGCTCTGGAGCGCCAGGAACTGGTCGCCCAGATCGATGAACGCCATGGTTTCGCTTTTGCCGCGAAGCTCGAAGTCGAACAGCTTTGCGTAAAAAGCCAGCGCCTCATCGATGTCGCCGACCTCGATGGCGACATGATTGAAACCGACCGCGCGCGCTTTTCTTGCCGTAGGCATCGGATCCTCCAGTCAATCGGCGGAAATTGCGAAACATCATACGTCAATGCCGGTCACTCCGTCAGCACGGGCCGGTCCGCGGGCTCGAGGCGCCAGCCGTTCTGCCAGCGCCGGTACAGGGTCCAGACGCCGAAGCCGGCCACCAGGGCGGCGAGGATCGGCCGCGGCACCCCGCCCATCATGACCAGCGGCAGCGCCACCGCCAGGCAGGCGGCGGGCTGGTAGAACAGCGTCCATCTGCGCTTGCCCCGGTGCGCCTGGAACAGGGGATAGGCGGCCGAGAACAGGGCGACGATCATGAAAAACAGCGACCATGGCCGGGTGAAGAAGGGGCTTATATCGGTGGTGATCGCCATCGCCCGGGCCAGGTTGATCTCCGCGATGTTGCCGAGCACCACGCCCAGGATCATCGGCGCCAGCGGGAACCCGAACTGCCGCATGACGAAACCGAGGATGCCGAACCACAGCAAGGTCCAGAGGTCGAACTCGACGTTGTTGATGGCGAAAACGCCGATGCCGCAGAAGCCCAATATGATCGCCGCCAGCATGTACATGCGGATTTTGGTGACCAGAACGAAGACCCGGAGCATGAACGACTGAAGCCCGACCATCATGAAGGTGGCCACGAAGAAGGCGATGAAGATGGAGTAGGCGAGCACCGGCTCTTCGGCGATGAAGGTCGGGCTGGGCACCACGTCGTGCATCAGCAGCGCGCCCAGCATCACCGCCGCGGTCACGTCGCCGGGGATGCCGAGCGCCATCAGCACGATCAGCGCGCCGCCCTCGACCGCGTTGTTGGAGCTTTCCGGCGCGATAATGCCCTCGGGCGTGCCGGTGCCGAATTTCTCGGGCGTCTTGGAGGCCTTCTTGGCCTGGTCGTAGGCCAGGATGTTGGCGACCGAGCCGCCGGCGCCGGGCAGGATCCCGGTGAACACGCCGATCAGCGCCGAACGGACGACCACGGCCCAGTGTTTGACGAGCGTGCGTATCGCGGCAAGATGCTCGATCTTGGCGTGAATGGTTCCTTTTTCGGTCAGCGATTTTTTCGCCGCTTCCGGATCCCGTACGTCGCGCAGAAGCTGGCTGAAGGCGAACAGGCCGATCAGCACGGCGATGAAATCGAATCCCTGAAGCAGCGCATCGTTGCCGAAGTCGAAGCGCGCCATGCCGACGGCCTCGTCCTCGCCGACGGTCCTGGCCAGCAAGCCGACGGCGCCCGCGATCAAGCCCTTGACCAGGTTGCGTCCCGACAGGCTGGCGGTGATGGTGAGCGCGAACATGACCAGCATGAAGTAGTCCCAGGGATTGAACTCGAGCCCGATGCGCGCCAACTGCGGCGCCAGGGTGACCAGGAGCACGGCGCTGATCATGCCGCCGGAGAACGACGACCACACGCCGATCCCCAGCGCCAGTCCGGGCCGGCCCTGGCGCGCCATGGGGAAGCCGTCGAAGGTCGTGGCCACCGAGGAGGGCGTGCCCGGGATGCCGGTCAGGATGCCGGCCATGAGCCCGCCCGAGAGGCCGCCGACCAGGACGCTGACCATGATCGCCAAGCCTTGCGTGGCGGGCATGCCGAAGGTGAACGGCAGGGTCAGCACCACCGCCATGGCGATGGTGAATCCGGGTATGGCGCCGGCGATCAAGCCGCCCGCGACCCCGACCAGCATGAGGGCGAGCGTGGTGACGTTGCCGATCTCACCGAAGGCCGCGATGATATTGTCGAGTATCACGAAACCAGCCCCCGGGCCGTCAGAATGGCGAGAAAATCTCGCCCGGCGGCAGAATCACCCCCAGGCCATAGGTGAAAACACCCCACATGCCGCCGACCGTAATCAGGGCGAGGGCCGCGTGTTGCAGGAGATTCCTGGCGCTCCACCCGCCCAGCACGCCCATCAGCGTGAACACGAACAGGACGCCGCCGATCAGGCTGCCCAAGGTCGGCAGGGTCACCAGATAGGCGAAGAACAGGCCGAAACACCAGAGCGGATTGCGCCAGTAAAGGACCCAACCGATCGGGCCGGGGGCGCGGGCCGGGCCATCATCGTCCTTATCGGGGCCGTCCTCGGGCGCCGGCCCCCGGCGCAGAGACTGAACCAGATAGATCGTGCTCAGCAGGCTCAGCACCCCAAGCACGACGCGCGGCCAGGTCGACGGCTTCAACTGCCCGTAATCCGGCGACCGGATGCTGAATGTCGACCAGAACAGAATGCCGCACACCATCAACAGCACGATGGCGATGACCGCATCGCGGTTTAGACGTCCCATTGCGGCCCCTCAGGCGCATGGTAAGGGTGGAAGCGGCCCGCGCCGTAACCGGCGGCGCGAACCGCTCTCGTGCGAACTTAACTGTCGATTGCTACTTCTTCCACATGCCGATCTTGATCGCGACCTTCTCGTGGTCGTCGAAGGTCTTGATCGCCCATTCGCGGTACTCGGCCGGCCCGACCCAGTTCACCTCGGTGCCCTTGGCGTCCATCTGCTTGCGGAGGTCGGCATCCTCGGCCGCCTGCTTGAAGATCTGCGCCCAGTGCTCGACCACGTCATCGGGTGTGCCCTTGGGCGCGACGATGCCGCGATCCAGGGCGTAGATCATGTCGACGCCGAGTTCCTTCAAAGTCGGCATGTCCGGCAAGTGCTTGGAGCGCTCCGCCGCGGCGATGGCGAAACCTTTCAGCTCACCTTGCTCCATGTATTTGCGGCCCGAAGCGACGTTGAGGCCGCCCATGTCGATGGCGCCCGAAAGCAGCGCGGTCATGCGCTCGCGGGTTCCGTCATAGGGCACGAACTTGAACTTCATGCCGGTCAGATCCTCGAGGATCAGCCAATAGAACTGGCTCGTCGATCCGAAGGTCGCGCCGACCTTGACCGTGCCCGGGGCCGCGAGCGTGGCCTTCTTGAACTCCTCGAAATTGTTCCACGGCACCTTGCCGGACGCACCCACGATGTCCGGAGTCGAGGTCAGCAGCGAGACCGTCTCGAAGTTGTCGAATTGGAAGTCGATGCGGCCGTTGAGATAGCTGGTGATCGCGCTCTGATGGATGGCGAACAGGGTGCAGCCGTCGGGCTTGGCCTTGGCGGCTTCCTTGGCGCCCTTGTTGCCGCCCTGACCGCCGATGGTGACGACCTTGATCTTGGGCGTCACATCGAGGTTCTGAATGGTCTTCTCGAAGATCGAGAAGATGACGTGGGTGCCGCCGCCGGCCTTCCACGGCACGATCAGCTTGGCGGTTTTGCAGGGCATGCTGGTGGCCGCCGCCGCGTCGCCCGCGGCCAGGCCGATGAAGGCGGCCACCGCCGTCATCGCGATAATGGATTTCTTCAGGTACATCTTTTCCTCCCTGAGGGTGTTGCCGCGCCGCCCAAGATTGCGGCGGCGCGCCGAAATCCGCCGGAAACCGGCGATTATTCTCGCGTCACCCCTTGTTTCCCGGGGCGTTCCACTCGGTTCAGCGCAAATAGTAACGAAATAGGCCCGAGGCGGAAACAGGCGATTTTCGACCGGTCTGTCGGCGAGACCGGGTGGACTTCGGCCAGGCCCGGGCCCCCTTCTACGCCCCGGCGACCGTCAGGGCGTCGATGCGCAGCGTGGGGGCGTCGGTGCCGTAGCGGAATTCGAGGTCGTCGGCGGGGGTGAGAGCCAGGAACATGTCCTTGAGATTCCCCGCCACCGTGGCCTCGCTGACCGGGTGGGTCAGCTCGCCGTTCTCGATCCAGAAGCCCGAGGCGCCGCGGGAATAGTCGCCGGTCACGGTGTTGACCCCCATGCCCATCATCTCGGTGACGTAGAAGCCCTGGGCGATGTCGGCCATCAGCTCGGCCGGACTGGCCGCGCCGGGCTCCATGAACAAATTGGAGACGCTCGGCGAGGGCGGGCCCGAGGTGCCGCGCGCGGCGTGCCCGGTGGACTCGAGCCCCAACTGGCGTGCTGAACTGAGGCTCATGATCCAGGTGGTCAGGCGGCCGTCCTCGATCACCTCGCGGCGCGCATTGGCGATGCCCTCGCCATCGAAGGGTTTGGAGCGCAGGCCCCGCGGCCGGTGCGGATCGTCGACGATGGTGACGCCCGCGGCGAAAATCCGCTCGCCCATCCGGTCCTTGAGAAACGAGGTGCCGCGCGCCACCGCGGGGCCCGAGATGGCGCTGGCCAGGTGGCCGAGCAGGCCGGCCGAAACCCGCGGGTCGTAAATCACCGGGAAGCGGCCGGTCTTGGGCTTGCGCGCGCCCAGGCGCTTGACCGTCCGCTCGCCGGCGCGGCGGCCGATCTCGGCCGGGTCCTCCAGATCGGCGCCGTGGGTCCGGCTGACGAACTCGTAGTCGCGCTCCATGCCCAGGCCCTCGCCGGCCAGGACCGAGACGCCCATGGAGTGGCGCGAGACCGCATAGCCGCCCGCAAAACCGTTGGAGGCCGCGAGCGCGACCCGGCTCGAACTCCAGCCGGCCTCGGCGCCCTCGGAGTTGGTGATCCCGGAAACCGCGCGCGCCGCCGCCTCGCAAAGCTTGGCGCGGGCGACCAGGGTCTCGGCGGCGGGCTCCTCCGGGTCGTAGATCTCGATCTCCGGGATGTCGCGCGCCAGCTGCCCGGGTTCGGCCAGGCCGCAGTAGGCGTCCTCGGGCACCGAGCGGGCCATGGCCAGGGCGCGCGTCACCAGCTCGTCCAGCGCCTCGGATGAGGTGTCGGTCGAGGACACGAAGGCCTGCTGCTTGCCGAGCAGCACGCGCAGGCCGATGTCCCGGCTCTCCTCGCGCTCCAGGCGTTCGAGTGCGCCCAGGCGCTGGGCGTGGGATAGCGCGATCGAATCGAACAGCACCGCATCGGCGGCCTCGGCGCCGGCCGCCTTGGCGCGGGTGAGCAGGTCGTCGAGCAGGTCGAGGGCGTGCGCGTCGGCGGTCATCTGAGATATCCGGAACAGCGGCGGGAGAGGCGTATCTGCCTCCTTATATAGGCGCGGGAGCCACCGTTCCACCACCCCTGCTGCTTGCGCGGCGGGGCGGGAGCCTCTAAGCCACGCCCATGTCCGCTTCGACTCCCGTGGCGCCCAACGTCGTCGCCATCCTCGGCAGCCCGCGGGCGCCGTCCTATACCCGCAGCCTGGCCGAGGCCCTGATCCGGGCGCTTACGGAACGCGGCGCCCGGGTCGAGACCCTGGATTTGCGCGCGACACCGCTGCCGCCGATGACCCCGGAGCTGCGCGCCAAGCGTGGTGAGCACCCGGACCCGGCGACCGCCCGGCTGTTCCGTCTGGCCGAGGGCGCGGACGCCTACCTGCTGGCCTCGCCGGTCTACCACAACAGCTATTCCGGCGTGCTCAAGAACGCGCTCGACTACCTGACCCTGCGCGACCTGCGCTACCGGCCGGTGGCGCTGGCCAGTCACGGCGGCCGTTCGACCCAGGCGGTCGACCACCTGCGGGTTTCCGTACGCGGCCTGCTCGGGGTCGCGATCCCGGCCCAGGTCTGCACCGCGGAGGCGGATTTTACCGAGGCGGTCGGCGCCGACGGCCTCTACGCCGTCACCGATGGCGACATCCAGGCGCGGATCGTCCGCCAGGCCGAGGAGCTCCTGCTGTTCGCCAAACACCTGGGCGCCCTGCGCGCCGAGAAGGCGGCGCGCAGGTGACGCGGCGCCAAGCTGGGTCGTCGGCCGGGGTGACAGTCGCATGCCGTCGCAACTGGTGAGCCGCGCGCAAGAAAACCCACCGCACCGAGGCGCGCCGGCAACGGCATCGCCACGATTGGAGCACGTCCGTTCACCGGGCCTCGCCGCCACGAATGGCCGCGGGGCCGCGGGGTTATATATCTAGCGTCCGAAGCTGATCTCGACGCGACGGTTCTTGGGCTCGACCTGGCCGTCCGGCGTGGCCACCTGGGGCCGCTCCTCGCCGTAGTCGATGGTCAGGATCTTCCCCTTGTCGATGCCGCTCGCGATCAGGTACTTGGCCACCGTTTCCACGCGCATCCTGGCGAGTGCGTCGTTGTAGGCGTCGGCGCCGGCCCGGTCGGTATGGCCGCTGGCGAAGACCCTGGTGATTTTGGCGGCGTCGGCGTCCCGCGCGACGTTCGCCAGGACGAGCTTCGCCTGGTCCGTCAACTCCGCCTTGTCGAAGTCGAAGAACACCACATAGGGTCCGGGAATCGGCGCCGGCGCTGGCGCCGGCGCCGGCGCGGGTTCCGCCTTGGCGACCGGCCGCACTTCCAGGGCGTCAAGCGCGGCCATCACGGCGCCGCGACAGCGGGCGATGTCCTCGGGCTGGAAGTTTTCTTCCTGTTCCTGCATCCAACAGTCGAACATCACCTGGGCGCGGGCCGCCTCCTCGGGGTTCCGTTCCTTCGCGCCGGTACTCAGCGCCAGCGCCAGGCGCCGGCGCGCGGCCATCAACTCGCCGATCTTGTCGTCGGGCAGGGTGCGACGGCCGATTTGCTCGGGCCTGACCAGTTGGCCGCTGCCGGCGCCGATCGCCCGTCCGGCGAAGGCATCGGAATCGGCGTAGTCGGCCTCGGCATACTCCGATGCCGCCAGCTCCACGTAACCCTGGTAGAGGCTCATGTTGAACGCCGAACCTTCGGGCGTCAGGTTTTGCGCCTTCTCCAGCTCGATGCCGGTGCAACCGCTCAGAACCAGCGTGGCAGCGAACGGCAACAGCAATATCGCGAGTCTGTTCATCGTTCTATCCTCCCGTTTCGGTGAATAGCCTATTAAACCCTGTCCGCAGGGTAAATAGGGGAAAAGACTAACCGCGGTGGTACCTTGGCCGCTTTGCGTGTGTCTGCGTCGCCGCGGTACTCGTGGCAGGCGTGTAGCGTCCGTCGCCGCCCTGCGCCATGACGTAGATCAAAGGCGCGCGCGATTCCCGCAGTTTGGTGCCGCTGCTAAGCGAAACGCCGCGGCGTTCTGGGAACTATCAGGCCGGTCAGTGCTGGGGCGAGCCGACCACGATCGCGGTGATGCTGTCCTCGCCCAGCGCCTTCATGGCCTCGAGCCGCTGCAACCCGGTGACCAATACGTAACGGCCCTGACCCTGGCGCACCGAGATCGGCACCTTGAGGCCTTCCTCCAGGATGTTTTCGGCGAGGTTCTCGACCCGCGCCGGGTCGATCTCGCCGCGCCGCTTGGCCGGCACGTAAATTTCGTCGATCCGGATCGTGACGTCATCCATGGTGGAGCGGCTCCATGTTATCGGTTCTCGGGCAGCGCGCCCTCACTTCCAAATGGACTTGCCCGAGCCCGGCAGTCCCAACTCGGCCCACATCCCGTTCACCTTCTCGGCCACTTCTTCGGAAGCGCCAGCTTCACATCTCGCCGCACGGCCGTCAAAAGTCAACCGACAGGAAAAGAACACCACAAAATACCCTCAAAAGGAGTATTTTATCAATTAGCTCTGCATATAAGGGAAAAGTCAATTCTTATGCCTATTACTTGCACAACGATAAACGCAATGATATAGTCAATTCGACCAAGGAGGGCTGCCATGCCTAGTAACGTGATTCATTTGCCCCGGCCTCGCGAGGCCCGCGACCCTGCCAAGCCCATAGGTTTGTTTATCCGTATAGGCCGAAACCAGCACCGCGAACTGCTACACCTGCTCGCCGAGGGCGAGAGAGGATTTAACGGACTAATTATCGACGCACCTTACGCATATCGCCACCGTGAGCTGATTGCCGAGGCCCGACAGCGCGGTTTCGAGGTGATCTTGGATCCCAAGACGCAAGCAATGGCAACTCCAGGTGGCCATACCCCCACACTTTCCGAATTGCCTTGGGCCCTTGATCGACCTCATCGCGTGGACGATTTCGATGGCGTTGAGGGAAGAACGCGCGCGGATCAAATTGCCGAATTCACTGTCGAGAATAAGTTTACGCAAATCCTTGGTCCTACGCGTCTCCTGCAAAGTCCAAACGATCCATGGCTGCGTCGTGATATCAGCGCGATGAGTCTGGTGCGCGCGTCGCTTGACAGGCTCGACGCGAGAATTCTGTTAGGTTACACGCTTTGCCTGCCAATTCAGGTTCTGCGTGATCCCATCCAGCGTCGTGCAATGGTTGCGGCCATCACAGACGCACCGTTCGATGCTCTGTGGCTTAGGGTCGAGAACTTCGGATCAGATGCGACTGGCGACAAGATGGCCGCCTATATCGATGCCTGTCGCGACTTCCATCCGCTTGGAGTTCCGCTTATCGCCGATCACGTCGGTGGCTTGGCCGGTCTAGGACTGTTGGCGTTTGGAGCTGTTAGCGGCATCGCTCACGGTATTGCCCTCCTTGAGGGATTCAAAGCGTCGCATTGGCGACGAGAGCCAAGATCAGGAAGCGGCGGCGGTTCTGGCACTCGAATCTACATTCCGGAACTCGATTTGTTGATGAAACGTAGGGATGCCGAAGCCTTCCTGAATTCTTCGACGCGCATCCGAGGTCGCTTTGGCTGCCGGGACACGCATTGCTGCCAGAGAGGCTTGCAGGACATGCTCAACCGCCCTGCCCGGCATTTCCTTCACCAGCGTTCGAGGCAAATCGAAGGTCTGAGCGGCGTACCGCGATCTTTGCGCGTGAATCACTATCTGGAAGAGCATGTGAGGCGTGTCTCTGATGAGGTGGCTGCGGTTACGAGTTCGTCCTCGCTTAGCGAGAGCCTACGAAAGCGTTTCCACAAGAAACAGGGTTCCATAAGCCGGTTCCGGCAGGCTATGGGACATTTATCAAATAGTATTCCTGTTGGTTCGACCGCCATCCCGCTCGTGCAGTCGATTGGGCGGGTAAGAGATCAGAAATAACCAATCAAGAAAGGAGGAGCGCGATGGATCGACCAAGAGAGACTCGACGATGACGGGCGCTGTCGCACGCAAGCTCGAATCTATTCGACAAAAGGGAGCGATGAAGCATATCGACGTCGCCAACTTACTCGGCACGCGCCCAGAGACGGTGTCGCGATGGAATCAGGGGCGCGCCTACCCGCAGCCAAGAAAGGAGAAGACGCTTCTTGAGCTGGAATACATTGTCGATCAGCTTTCCGACTTCTATGAACCCAACGAAGCCCGGCAGTGGATATTCGCGCCGCAAAAACATCTCGATGGCAAGTCTCCGGCAGAGCTAATCCGTGAGGGGCGGATTGACGGTGTAATGAACCTTGTCAATCAACTCAGAGACGCCGTGTATTTCTAGGGGAAACGTTTGGCCGCATGGTCCACGATCTCGACCTGATCGACAAGATAAGCGGGCTCCACAAGACCACGTATGATGGGCGCGTGTATCGTGCGACTGGCATAAGTGCTGACCCAACGGCCGCCTCAACGAATGGGGGCCGTTGGGCACCACCCCCCAATGAAGAGCCAAGCTTTCCTGTTCTTTATTGCAGCCTTGAAAAAGACGGTGCGATTGCCGAAGTTGCTTCGTATCTTGCAGAGCAGACCCCGATGCCGGCCAAAAGCCTCCGAGTTCACGAGCTGGTAGTTACAGCGAGCAATACTCTGACGTTGGGGCGGTTGGAATTAGGAGAATTGGGTGTTGATTTTTCGCAATATGGCGAGCGGAACTACCGGCAAACGCAGAAAATTGGCGCGGTTGTAAATTTCCTCGGAATGGATGGTCTCCTTGCGCCATCCGCGCGGTGGAAATGCGAGAATCTGATAATTTTCACCGACAATCATTCGTTGAACGAGAAGCTTGAGTTGTGCGATTCTGAGATAGTCGATTGGCAGTCGTGGGCACGAGCCTCCGGTGTTATCAAGACTGAATAGCTGCTTCAATTCCGAAGTGATTGTGTCGCGGCGGATATGAAAGGAATAGCCTGACTCAGGTCATTTCCAAATGCTCTTGCCGCTGCCCGGCAATCCCAGCTCGGTCCAGATCTTGTCGACCTTTTCGATCACCGCGTCGCTCATGCGAATCTCGGTGCCCCAGTCCCTCTTCGTTTCGGGCGGCCATTTGGTGGTGGCGTCGAGGCCGATCTTGGACCCCAGGCCCGATTCGGGGGAGGCGAAGTCGAGGTAGTCGATCGGGGTGTTCTCGATCAGCGTGATATCGCGCGCCGGGTCCATGCGGGTCGAGATCGCCCAGATCACTTCCTTCCAGTCGCGCGCGTTTATGTCGTCGTCGACCACGATCACCCATTTGGTGTACATGAACTGGCGCAAGGTCGACCACACGCCCATCATCACCCGCTTGGCGTGGCCCGGGTAGGCCTTCTTGATCGAGACCACCGCGACCCGGTAGCTGCAGCCCTCCGGCGGCAGCCAGAAATCCACGATCTCCGGAAACTGCTGCTGCAACAGCGGCACGAAGACCTCGTTCAGCGCCTCGCCCAGGATCGAGGGCTCGTCCGGCGGGCGGCCGGTGAAGGTGGTCAGATAGATCGGGTCGCGGCGCATGGTGATCGCGCTCACCGTGAACACCGGGAAGGTCTCGACCGCGTTGTAATAGCCGGTGTGATCGCCGTAGGGCCCCTCGTCGCGGGTGTCCGCGAGCGAGACCTGGCCTTCGAGCACGATCTCGGCCTGGGCCGGGACCTTCAGCGGCACGGTCTTGCAATCGACCAGCTCGACCCGCCGGCCGCGCAAGAGCCCGGCGAAGTGGTACTCCGAAAGGGTCTCGGGCAGCGGGGTGACGGCGGCGATGATGGTGCCCGGATCGGCGCCGATCACGGCCGCGGCGGGCAGCGGCTCGGGCCTTTCCCGCTTCCAGCGCGCGTGGTGCTGGGCGCCGCCGCGGTGCTTGAGCCAGCGCATCAGGGTCTGGTTCTTGCCCAGCACCTGCATGCGGTAGATGCCCAGGTTGAAGTCGTCCTCGCGCCGCGAGTCTGGGGCGCCGGCGCTCGGGCCCCGGGTCACCACCAGCGGCCAGGTAATCAGCGGCGCCGGCTCGCCGGGCCAGCAGGTCTGCACCGGGAGTGCGCCGAGATCGACCTCGTCGCCGGTGAGCACCACCTCCTGGCAGGGCGCGGCGCTCACGGTCTTGGGGCGCATGGTCATCGCGGATTTCAGCAGCGGCAGCTTGTCCCAGGCGTCGCGCAGGCCGCCCGGCGGCTCGGGCTGGCGCAGCGCGGCCAGGGTCTCGCCGACCTCGCGCAGCTGGTGCGGTTCGCGCCCCATGCCCCAGGCGACCCGCTCGACCGTGCCGAACAGGTTGGCCAAGACCGGCATGCCATAGGCCGTGCCGTCCTGCCGCCGCACGTTCTCGAAGATCACCGCCGGCCCGCCTTCGGCCAGCAGCCGGGTCTGGATCTCGGTCATCTCGAGCACCGGCGAGACCGGCGCGCTCACCCGCACCAGCCGGCCCTCGGCCTCGAGGCGGGCGATGAAGTCGCGCAAGCTGGCGTAGGCCAAGGAGCGCCCCTGTTCCGCTACGGCCGGCGAATCCCGGCCTGCCCTATAGACGCCGCGCCGGGGCCGCGCGGTCAAGAGGGGCTTTTTGGGAGTTCCGCCGGCTCGATGGTGAGCAGGGTGCCTTCGACGCCGGTGACCCGGACCTGGGTCCCTTCGGCCAGGTCCGCGCCCACGACCTTCCACATGGTGTCGTCGACGTGGATCTTGCCGGTGCCGTTGACGATCGCCTCCGAGAGGGTGAACACCCGGCCGACGTACTGCTCGCCGCGCCGGTTGAGCGTCGGCTGGTCGGACACGGTCGGATAGCGCAGCTGATAGGCGCGCCAGCCGATCACGGTGGCGACCGAGAGCACGGAGAAGATCAGGAACTGGGTCTGCCAGGTCACCTCCGGGACCGCCAGCAGCAGCAGCCCGACCGCGGCGGCCGAGACGCCCATCCACAAGGCCACCGTGCCCGGCGCGAAGACCTCGACCACGATGAGCGCGATGGCCGCGACCCACCAGTGCCAGAATTCGATTTCTTCCAGCGACATGGCGGCCTAACCCGCGCCGCCGCTACCGCCGCTGGAGCCGCCGCCGCTACCGCCGCCCCTGTTGCCGGCGGCCTCGCGCACCAGCTCGGCGATGCCGCCGATCGCGCCCATTATCCCGGCCGCATCGACCGGCATGAAGAACATCTTCTGGTTGGGCGAGTCGGCGAAGCGGCCGAGCGTCTCGATATAACGCTGGGCGACGAAGTAGTTGATCGCCTGGATGTTGCCCGAGGAGATGGCGTCCGAGACCACCTGGGTCGCCTTGGCCTCGGCCTCGGCCTCGCGCTCGCGCGCCTCGGCATCCTTGAAGGCGGCCTCGCGGCGGCCCTCGGCGGCCAGGATCGCGCCCTGCTTCTCGCCTTCGGCGCGCAGGATTTCGGCCTGGCGGTCGCCCTCGGCGATCAGGATCGTGGCCCGCTTGTCGCGTTCCGCCTTCATCTGCCGGCCCATGGATTCGACCAGGTCCTTGGGCGGGGTGATGTCCTTGATCTCGATGCGGGTCACCTTGAGCCCCCAGGGCGCGGTGGCGTCGTCGACCACGGTCAGGAGCTGGTGGTTGATCCGGTCGCGCTTGGACAGGAGTTCGTCCAGGTCCATCGAGCCCATCACCGTACGGATGTTGGTCATGGTCAGATTCAGCAGGGCGCGCTGAAGATCGTTGACCTCGTAGGCCGCCTTGGCGGCGTCGAGCACCTGGTGGAACACCACGCCGTCGACCTGCAGCAAGGCATTGTCCTTGGTGATGACCTCCTGGGAGGGCACGTCGAGCACGGTCTCCATCATGTTCATCTTGGCGCCGATGCGGTCGATCCACGGCGTGATGATGTTCAACCCCGGGGTCAGGGTGCGGGTGTAGCGGCCGAAACGCTCGACCGTGTACTCCATGCCCTGGGGCACCGACTTGACCCCCATGATCATGGTCACGATGGCGAGCACGAGGACGGCGATTATGAAGATCGAGAAGCCGGAGAGTTCGGGCATGGTGGAGGGTTCCTTGTTGGCTGTACCTGGGCTCGCTGTATCTAGCCTGACGGGTCGAACCGGATCGATCCCGGTCGATATTCGAGCGGGGAGCGGCACATACAGCTTGACCTTTTTTATGATTTCCTAGGATATTATAGATACCGTTTACATGCCAACTCTAAACCTGGGCGGTAAGTCCAAGTTGTTGCGAAGTGAAGGACGCGGGGATGTCGTTATTCTGGGTCGTCGGAGGCGAATACACGGACACCCATTTCCAGGAGACCGTCGGCAGCAAGGAACAGTGGTTCGGCCCGTTCCGCGACTACCAGGCGGCCAAGGAGGAATGGGCCAAGCACGCCTGGCAGAGCGTCGACCAGTGCACGACGCGCTACCGCATCGAGTGCATCGACCCCGACGCGCCGCCGCCCTGCACCGATTGATCCCGCCCCCTGCCGCTCCTGCCCCCTGCCGCTCCCGCGCCCGCCCCGGGTGAGCCCGGCTTGTCCTGGCCCCTGCCCGAGAGCCCGGCCGCGCGGCTCGCGCTGGCCAAGTCCTATCCGTTTCCCGTGCCCGGGTGCTCCTACCTGTTCCGCGACGGCGTGGCGCGGCCGCTGGCGCCCGGCACCTCCCAGGCCGCGCTGTTCGCCGCGCGGCGGCCGGTGATCGGCCACGGCTCGAACCGTTCGCCCGAGCAGCTGCGGCGCAAGTTCGGCGCCCGCGTCGAGATCCCGGTCAGCCGCGCCTGGCTCCGGGACTACGACGTGGTCTATTCGGCCCACGTCACCCAGTACGGCTCGATCGCCGCCAACCTCCAGCACACCCCCGGCGCGGTGGCCGAGGTCTACGTCACCTGGCTTGCGGAGGACCAGCTCGCGCACATGCACGAGACCGAGCTGGGCGGCGAGAACTACGACTACGGCCGCCTGAGCGGGGTGTCGCTGGGGCTCGAGGCCGGGCCGGTGGCGGCGCTGGCCGAGGCGAACGTCTACCTCTCGACCCGCGGCTGCCTGGCCCGGGACGGGGGGCGGCTGGGCCTGGCGGCGGTGGCCTCGAAGGGCCGGCCGCACGGGGTCCTGGACCAACTCGGCGCGCTCGACCTGGTGCGCCGCCGGCACCGGCCGGAGCGCGAACTCGACCCTCACATCCTGGAGACCATCCGCGACCCCGAGGACCGCAAGGCCCTGGTCGCGGAGATGATGGCCGACGCCCT
>JACZVL010000055.1 GCA_022572685.1 Pseudomonadota bacterium | reverse complement strand
TCGGTGCCCTGGTGGCCGTCGTAGCTGAGCGGGCCGCAGGTATGGTCCTGCGCGCCGGGGCCCGGGTCCTGATCGACGTAGTTCTGGACCACGCAGGCCGCGCCGATCTCGCAGGCGACCGGGAGCTCGAGTTGCGGCGGGGTTTGCGCGCCCGCGGCTGGCGCGCAGATCATGGCGGCGAACCAGATCGAGAACGCGAGCGGCCTCATGGTTCTAGGTCTTGGAAGCTTTCTCGGCCGGCGTGCCGAGCGGCACCATGACCAGGTTCTTGCCCTCCATGCCGAGTCCCAGGCGGCCCTGCTTGAGCGCCAGCGCGGTCTCGCCGAAGACCTCGCGCCGCCAGCCCGACAGGGCCCGCACCTGGGCGTCGTCGTCGGCCGCGATGGCCTCCAGATCGGCGACGCTGGCGACCAGCTTCTGGGCCACGTCGTGGCGCTCGCACCGCAGCTTGAGCACGACCTTGAGCAGGTCCACCAGCGGGCCCAGGCCGGCCGGATGATCGCGCTGCGGCGGCGGCACCGGGCAGTCCGCTTCGGGCACCGCCATGCCCTCGGCCAGCGCCTTGAGGATCGCCTGTCCGATGCGCCCGCGCGCCGCGTCCCGTCCCATGCCGCGGGTATGGGACAGCTCCTCGGTGGTGCTCGGATGGTGGGCGGCGATATCGAACAGCTGCTCTTCGCGCAGGACCCGGTTGCGCGGCACGTCGCGGCGCTGGGCCTCGGATTCGCGCCAGGCCGCGAGCGCCCGCAGCACCGCCAGATAGCGCGGCGAGGCGGAGCGGGTCTTGAGCCGGCGCCAGGCGTTCTCCGGCTCCAGGCGGTAGGTGTCGGGGTTGGTGAGCACCGCCATCTCCTCGTCCAGCCAGGCGGTGCGCGCGCGTTTTTCCAGTTGCCGGCGCAGCTTCTCGTAGACCGGGCGCAGGTGCACCACGTCGGAGATCGCGTAGTCGATCTGGCTGTCCTTGAGCGGCCGCCGCGACCAGTCGGCGAAGCGCCTGGACTTGTCGATGCGCTTGCCGGTCAGCTTGCGCACCAGCTTGTCGTAACCGACCGAATCGCCGAAGCCGCAGACCATGGCCGCGACCTGGGTGTCGAAGATCGGTGTGGGCAGGGCGTCCATCAGCAGGAAGAAGATTTCCAGGTCCTGGCGCGCCGAGTGGAACACCTTGAGAATCTTGGGGTTCTTCATCAGATCGAGCAACGGCGCGAGATCCATGCCCGGCGCCAGGGTGTCGATCGCCACCGCCTCCTCGGGCCCGCCGAGCTGGGCCAGGCAGAGCTTCGGCCAGAAGGTCGAATCGCGCATGAACTCGGTATCGACGGTGATGTACTCGGCCTTGGCCTGGCGCTGGCAGAAGGCCGCGAGTTCGGCGCTGTCGGCGATCATGGTCATGGCGCGGGGTATACACGCAAAGCCCAGGCCGCGAAAGCGGCCCAACTGTGAGGCAATCCGCTCAACGGGCCGCCGGGATCGCGGCCAGGATCGCCTCCGCCAGCTCGGCGAAGCCGGCGCCCGCGCGCGCCTCGGTGACATAGGCCGGGGCGGCCGGCAGGCGGCCCTCGAAGTCGCGCAGGTTGGCGACCCCGACCGCATTGGGGAAGGCGGCGAACATCGGCGCGTCGTTGGGCGAATCGCCGATGAAGACGAAACGTTCCTTCTCCACCTCGAAATCGATTCCGAAACACTCGTCGAGCATGATCCGGGTGGTGGTCAGCTTGTCGTAATCGCCGAACCAGCCGTTGACGTGGATCGAGCTGACCTTGGCGATGGCGCCGGCGGCCTCGAAGATGTCGACGATGCGCTCGATATCGCCCTGGGGCAGGGGGGCCACGTCCTCGCGGAAGTCGATCGCGAGATCGGCCTCGCGGTAGCGCTGGTCGGAGGCGACGGCGGCGCCGGGCACCGCGGCCAGGATCTCCGCGCGGAGTTTTTCCAGCCGCCGGCGGTTCTCGACCCGTTCCTCATCACTGTCCATGAAGCGCTTGATAAGTTTGCGGTTTTTGGTGTCGTAGCGGAAATAGAACGCGCCGTTCTCGCCGACCACCGCATCGACCGGCCACAGGCGCGCGATGTGGTCGCACCAGCCCGCCGGCCGGCCGGTGACCGGCACCACCAGCAGCCCGGCGGCGTGCAGCCGCGTGAGCGCGCCGTAGGCCTCGGCGGTCAGGCGGCCCTCGGTGGTCAGGGTTTCGTCGATGTCGAACAGCACCCCGCGCAGGCGCGCGCGCGCCCCGGCCGTGAAGCGCGACAGCGGCTGGAAGCGCCCGGGGGCGTTGGGGCTGGGGGCGTCGGGACTCATCTCGGGTGCCACAATGCGCGAAGCGCGCGGTTCCGTCGAGGCAGGATTGGGGGCTGGCCGCCATGCCTTGGTCAAGGCTTCAAGAATTGGTGGAAGTGTTTCAGTTGGAAATTATCGGAGATTGACGGCCCTATCGAATCTAGCCCTCAACTCATATATGCTTAGCGGAAAGCGTAGAGGAGAACCAGTTGGCAACAACGGAAACTCTGGGGTTGGAATTGAGGTCGCAGCTCAGCCAGGCCGAACGGCGGGGCGCTCCCTACGTCGATATTAATTCCGGCGAACTACACCGGAAGGTGGGCGACTATCCCGGCCCAAATCATGCTATGCCCTCGTGCTGCAACGTCATGTATGGGGAACAGAAGGCTGGCGATAAATTCTTATTCAGCCCTCCGAAGGGCCGCGGCGCCTCCCTTACAATCCGATATAAGCTGCCTAGATGAAGGATTGAGCATGCCAAGACGGCCTAAAGCGAAAGTCGCTCCGGGCGAAAGTGATTATTACGTCTACGTGTATATAGACCCTCGAAATTTCGAGGAGTTCTATTATGGGAAAGGAAGAGGATCCCGAAAAGACTCGCATTTAACTGAAGAATCGGATTCGGAGAAGGCCCGTCGAATCCGCGCCATCCGGAATGCTAATCTTGAACCGATTATCCGAGTGATCGCCCGCAATCTTTCTGAGCGTGACGCCCTTCTTGTCGAGAAGACACTACTTTGGAAGCTAGGGCGACAGCTTACCAATGTTTCGTCTGGGCATTATTCTGACAAGTTTCGCCCTCACAATAACTTGCATGTTGAACTCTCAGGCTTCGATTACCAGAACGGTATCTATTTCTACAACGTTGGAGAGGGGTCTCATCGCAACTGGGATGACTATGTTCAATATGGGTTTATTTCAGCCGGACAAGGAGTCCGCTGGCGCGATGCAATAAAGCGCTTTCAGCCAGGCGACGTATTGGCAGCATATCTGAAACGTCATGGGTTCGTGGGAATTGGTCGAATAATTGAACAAGCTCGCCCGATTCGGGAAGCGATGGTTGAGGGAAAACCCCTGTTAAGCCATGACCTCCGTTGCAAGGGTATGAAACAGAACGCCGAATCGAATGAACTTTGCGAGCATGTAGCCCTCGTGGATTGGATACACACATTGAAACGCAACGAGGCCAAGTGGAAACGAAAAGCGGGGCTCTACACCCCGAGGCGTGTGCGTGCGTCTCTGGACGGTCAACCCACGACAATTGAATTTCTTGAGCAGGAGTTCGAGATCAAGCTCAGAGAAATTGTGGCCTAACACAGCGTACACCCGACGACGTCCCACCTAACCCGCACGGTACCTTGCGAGATATGGAGTGGATTGTATCGCTGATTGATGCCCGTGCATCAGAGTCAGGACCGCGCGGCGGCCATAAAAAATTAATTTGAACTGTGACCCGCCAAATCGGCCCCATGCTTGACAAATCGGGCGGTTCTGTGCCTCTTGCGCGCCGTAGATTCCAGACCCGAGTGACCCGGCGCCGACGCTTCGTGGGCGCCCGGCTTCCGTGGCCAAGGACGAATTCATGCATCCCTACCGCACCCATCGCTGTGGCGAACTGCGCCTTTCCCATGCCGGCGAGACCGTGCGCCTGTCCGGCTGGGTCCACCGCAAGCGCGACCACGGCCAGCTCCTGTTCGTCGACCTGCGCGACAATTTCGGCCTGACCCAGTGCGTGATCGACGCCTCGAGCCCGCTGTTCGCCGAACTCGAGGCGGTGCGCGTCGAAAGCGTGATCACGGTGACCGGTCCGGTGGTGAAGCGCGACGCCGAGACCGTCAACCCGGGCCTGCCGACCGGCGAGATCGAGATCCGGGTGGCTGAGCTGGAGGTGCTCTCGCGTGCCGCGGTGCTGCCGCTGCAGGTCAACTCCGACGAGGACGCGGGCGAGGAGATCCGCCTGCGCTACCGCTACCTGGACCTGCGGCGCGACAAGATGCACGAGAAGATCCTGCTGCGCTCCCGGGTCATCGCCTCGATCCGCCGGCGCATGATCGAGCAGGGCTTCACCGAGTTCCAGACCCCGATCCTGACCGCCGGCAGCCCCGAAGGCGCGCGCGACTACCTGGTGCCGAGCCGCATCCATCCGGGCAAGTTCTACGCCCTGCCCCAGGCGCCGCAGATGTTCAAGCAGCTGCTGATGATCGCCGGCTTCGACCGCTACTTCCAGATCGCGCCCTGCTTCCGCGACGAGGACAGCCGCGCCGACCGCTCGCCCGGGGAGTTCTATCAGCTCGATCTGGAAATGAGCTTCGTCACGCAAGATGATGTTTTTGCTGCGATCGAGCCGGTGATGGCTGGCCTGTTCGAGGAGTTCGCCGCGGGCCGCCGGGTGACCGAGCCGCCGTTCCCGCGCATCGCCTTCGCCGAGGCCATGCGGAAATACGGCAGCGACAAGCCGGACCTGCGCAACCCGATCGTGATCCGCGACGCGACCGAGGCCTTCCGGGGCTCCGGCTTCGGCATCTTCGCCCGCGCCATCGAGGGGGGGTCGGTGGTGCGCGCGATCCCCGCGCCGGGCGCCGGCGGGCGGCCGCGCAGCTACTTCGACAAGATGAACGACTGGGCGCGCGCCGAAGGGGCGGCGGGCCTGGGCTACATCATCTTCGCCGAGGGCGCGGGCAAGGGGCCGATCGCCAAGAACCTCGATGCCGAGCGGGTCGCCGCCATCAAGGCGGCCTGTGAGTTGGGCGACGGCGACGCGGTGTTCTTCGCCTGCGACAAACCCAGGCCGGCCGAGCGCTTCGCCGGGGTGGTGCGCAACCGTCTGGGCGCGGACTTGGAGTTGATCGCGCCCGACGCGTTCCGGTTCTGCTGGATCGTCGACTATCCGATGTTCGAGCTCGACGAGGAGACCGGCAAGATCGAGTTCAGCCACAACCCCTTCTCCATGCCCCAGGGCGGGTTGGAGGCGCTGGAGAGCCGGGACCCGCTCGACATCCTGGCCTATCAGTACGACATCGTGTGCAATGGCGTGGAGTTGTCCTCGGGCGCGATCCGGAATCATCTGCCCGAGGTCATGTACAAGGCGTTCTCGATCGCCGGCTACAGCCAGCAGGAGGTCGAGGAACGCTTCAGCGGCCTGATCTCGGCGCTGAAATTCGGCGCGCCGCCCCACGGCGGCTCGGCGCCCGGTATCGACCGCATCGTCATGCTGCTGGCGGACGAGCCGAACATCCGCGAAATCGTGGCCTTTCCGATGAACCAAAAGGCCGAAGACCTGATGATGCACGCGCCCGCGGAAGTTCCGCAGCAACGCCTGGACGAACTCTGCTTGAAGCTGGACCTGCCGCCGGAGTAATGTTTCGTTAACCCTGTTTGTTTACCAAGTTGTTGCCAAGGCCGGGAATCGAATACATGGTCCGGCTGATTGGTGCCGGGGGGCACAGGCAAAGCAGGGAAATGACTTCATGCGCTGGCTTTCTCTCGCCGCTCTCATCACTGTACTTTCGGGTTGCGCCTTGCCGCCGGCGTTCACCATCGCGTCCCTGGTGGCCGATGTCGCCAGCTACGCCGCGACCGGCAAGTCGGTCGCCGATCACGGCATCTCCCTGGTGCTCCAGAGGGACTGCGCGCTGTTGCGCGGCCTCAAGGGCGATATCTGCGTCGAGCCCGATCCGGCCGGCCAATTCGTCGCTGCCCTTGCCTTCGCCGCCGACCCGGAGATGACCCCGCGTGCCGCCGGCCGGGCGTCGGACAAGGGGCTCGACGAGTTGAGCTACCTCGGCGATTCCCTGGGTCGGGCGGGCTGAGGACGGCGCCCGCCCAATCCCGAGTCCGGCATCTACCACTGTCTCCCGCGCGTGGCCGTCGCCCGGGCGAGCACCGAACCCTTGGACATCTCACCGCCAGTTACCGAGGCTCACGTAGCATCGGATACCGCGCCGGTGACTGGCCGATCCGCACTTCGGCCAGAAGCTCGAACCCAAAGCGCTTATAGAGCGAAAGATTCGCCGCATTGGTGGACTCAAGATAAGCAGACCGCTTGTCGCGATCGACTATTTCTAGTGCATGGGACATTAAGGCCGCTCCATAACCCCTCCCACGTTTAGCAGGATCGACAGCGATCAATGTCAGGTACCAATGCGGTTCCACCGGGCGATAGGTACAACATTTTTTTTTCGATGCGGCATGATCATCCAACAAAGCCGGGTCGATTGTCTGTTTGTTGAATTCGGCCAAAGGACTACGGTCAACCGCAATACCTGGCGGCAGCCAAAGCGCGGCGCCGCACATGCTCCCGATGATAAAGGCTGAACTGTTGTCGAAAGCAGGTCCGGAAGACAGCCTGACGTAGGTTTCATTTGATTTGAGGTAATCGTAGGGATCGGGCAGCAACCATCTGACGGCCGGGTCCGCGGCGAAGGCAAGGCCCACCAGCGCGGCGATTTTTTTCTCGTCTGCCCATGTCGCCGTTCGAATTTGGTCGTTGAATCCCATGTTTCCTCCCCGGCAAGCGTTCTTGTGCGCTCGATTGCACATATCCGCCGCTCGGCTGACTTGCCTCTGGCGAGGCTACCGCCGCTGAACGTGATCATCCAAGTCATTTCCGACGAGGTTTCCCGTAAGCTGTTCCGCGGCCCGGATTTGCGAATCGGGTGCCAGACGAATTAGACTCCAATGCGATTCCGTGTTTCCGTTAGAGTGCCCGTACGGGAGGACTGACCATGGCAACGCCCGCCGACCGGGGCCTGTACATGCCGGCCGAGTGGCAGGCTCACGACCGCTGCTGGATGGCGTGGCCGTGCCGCGTCGAGCTTTGGGGCGAACACATGGAGGCGGCGCGCGAGGCCTACGCCGAGGTCGCGCGCACCATTCTCGGATTCGAGCCGGTCACCATGATCGCCAACCCCGACAACATCGCCGAGGCGTCGTTACAATGCGGCCCGGGCATCGCCTGCCTACCCATGGCGCACGACGATTCCTGGATTCGCGACAACGGCCCGAGCTTCGTGATCGACGGCAAGGGCGGGATCGCGGGGGTCGATTGGCGCTTTAACGGCTGGGGCGAAAAGGATCGTCCCTACGACCGTGACGCGAAGGTGGCGGAGGCTGTGTTGGAGCATCTGGGCGTTGCTCGCGAGGCCGCGCCCCTGGTGCTCGAAGGCGGCTCGGTCCACGTCGACGGCGAAGGCACATTGCTGACCACCGAGGCCTGCCTGCTCAACCCGAATCGAAATCCCGATCTCGGCCGCGACCAGATCGAGGCGCTGTTGTGCGCCCATCTCGGGGTGCGCCGGGTGATCTGGCTTGGGCAGGGCCTGGAGGACGACGGCACCGACGGCCACGTCGACAACCTGGCTTGTTTCGTCCGGCCCGGCGCGGTCTTGGCGCTGACCAGCGACGACCCCAGGGACGGCAACTACGCGGCGCTCCAGGACAACCTGGCGCGGCTGCGCGCGGCCAAGGACGCCAAGGGACGCGAACTGGAGGTGATCGAGGTGGCGCAGCCGGCCCGCCGGGAACGCGAGGACGGGGAGCGCTTGGGAATGTCCTACATCAACTTCTACATCGCCAACGGCGGCGTGGTCATACCCTCGTTCGAGGACGGCAAGGACGGCGCGGCGCGCGATACCGTCGCCGCCTGCTTCCCGGGGCGCGAGGTTCGCCAGGTGCCGGCGCTCGATATCGTGCGCGGCGGCGGCGGCATCCACTGCATCACCCAGCAGCAGCCGATGGCGCTGCCGGAAGCGGAAGCGGAGGAAGCGGCGGACTCGCCTTAGGCTCGGCCGCCGCCGGCGGTCACGGCGTGGTCTTGGTGACCTTGCGCAGGGTGTGGCGGCGGTTGCGGGTGTAGGGGCGGACCTGATCGGGCCAGCGCCCGGCCTCCACCGCCGCGGCCCATTCCCGGCTGACCAGCACCTCCGGGCTCTCGATCTCGTAGATCGCGGAATGCTTGGGCTCGCCCTCGACGACGATCGGGCGTTGCTCGCCGCCGATGCCGAGGGTCAGCGGCTCCAGGGTCAGGCGGGTGACCGAGATGACGCCGGGCACCTTGAGCAGGTTGGGCACGTGCTCCTGGTCGTAGACCTCGTCGAACAGCGCCTCCTTGTCCGGGTCCACGTCCATGCTGGCGGTGAACAGGTAGCGGGTCGATATCGGCATGGGCAGCCCTCCCTCGGCGCATAGACTGGCACGGGGCCCCGCCGCGGTTCAATGGCTGACGTGCAGGATCGGTTTGATCTCCGAGAACACCGGCTCGAGCTCGACGCCGAGCGCGTCGCCGAACTTGCTGACCGCGATATAGATCGTGATCACGAACACCGCCTCGACGATCTGCGGCTCGGTGAAATGCTCGTGCAGCCGGTCCCACAAGTCCTTGGACAGCCGGTTGGCGTCGACCCCGATCTGCACCGTGAGGTCCATCAGGGTCTTCTCGGCGTCGGTGAAGTGGGGGCTGTCCCGGTAGCGGTCGTCGCCGATGTCGGCGATCTTCTCCTCGGAGATGCCGAGCCGCTTGGACAGGGTCTCGTGCTGGACCACGCAGTACTGGCAGTCGTTCCGGTGGGTCGCCTTGAGGATCAGCAGCTCCTTGGTGAGCCAATCGAGCTCGCCGTCCTTGAGGATCGCCATCACCAGATCGGTGAACACCGTGCCCAATTCGGGCGTATGGCCGAACACCTTGAAGATGTTCAGCAGCATTTCGAAGCGGCCCTCCGCCTTGTCGTAGAAGGCGATGGTTTCCGGGTTTCCCTGTTCCCGTTCGACGTAGGAGACCGACATCAGCTTATCCTCCCTTTTTTGAACGATGGTTCTAAACGCACCAAAAAAATTCACTCTGTGAGAATTACCTCGGCCTGGCGCGCGATCGAGCGCAACAGAGCCTTCTCGGGCCGGCTGCGCGACAGCACGCGCAGGCCGATGAACAGGCCGAGCAGGGCGCGCGCCGTCTCGACCGCATCGAGGCCGGCCGGAATTTCGCCCGCCGCCTGGCTTTTCTCGACCATGCGCCGGAAGAAGCCTTCCATCTCGGCCAGGCCTTCGCGCACGATCTCCGCAATCTCCGGATCGTGGGGCGAGAGCTCGAGCGCGGTGTTGACCAGCAGGCAGCCGTCGCGCGCGCCGTCCTTCAGGACCGCCGCGATCACCGTCTCGAAGGCCTCCAGGATCGCCCGTTTCCCCGAGGGCGCCGCCCCGAGCGCCGCGACCCAGGCCTGGCGGTAGACCGCGTCGTAGTGGCGCAGCGCCTGGATGAAGAGCGCGCGCTTGCCGCCGAAGGTGGCGTAGAGGCTGCCCCGGTTGATGCCCATGCAGGCGACCAGGTCGTGCATCGAGGTCGCCTCGTAGCCCCGCGCCCAGAAGGCCCGCATGGCCTGGGTCAGGGCCTGGTCGACGTCGAACTGCTTTTCCCAGGGCATGGGGGGCCTCGGCCGGAGTTCTACGGGGAGCTTTCGTCGCCCCGGAGAGTGGCGGGTTTGGAACGATCGGTCAAGATATCCATGCTGGCTCGAATCCGATCACCCGTCGTCGCCGTCCTCGGCCTCATCCGGTACGATCTCCCAGACCTTGGCGTGGTCCTGGGCCCGGGCCGGGACGATCACCCGGAAGCGCTCGACCACGCCGTCCTCGGTCATCTCGCGCTCCAGCGCCAGCAGGCTGTGCAGCTTGTGCTGGCACAGCGCGGCCGCTTCCTCGGCCTCGGCGCGGGCCACGGGTCTCGCGGCCTCCAGGCCGGGCGCGCCGTAGTTGTCGACGAAATGCCGGGCCAGGCGTTCGATCACCTGCTCGAAGCCGGCCGGATCGATCTCCGCGACCTCGGCCAGGGTGCCGTGGCCGAAACTCTCGGTGCCCAGCCAGGCGCCGTGGAAGGCGAGGCGCGCCTTGCGCTCGAGCCCCTCGGGATCGCAATCCGCATAGGCGAAGCCGCCGGGCACGACCCATTCGCCGGGCTCGGCGGCGCGCGCGTAGATGTTGAGGTCGGACGCATCCAGGCGGATGCAGCGCGGGAACTTCATGGCCCTAAAGGATCCCTTCGGGCCGCTATTAGGACCGGGCGCGGGCCACCTGTCCAGGGCCCGCCGGGATTGCCCGCCGGGATTGCCTAGGCCGGCGCCGGCGCGGCCTCGATCAGGCGCGGGCCCTTGCGCCGGTAGAGCGCCCGGTCGGCCAGGAACAGCAGGGTATCGGGCTGGCTGCCGTGGTGGTAGCCCTCGTAGCCGAAGCTGGCGGAGACCGGGATCTGGTGGCCGTCCCACTCGATCACCAGGTTGTTGATCAACTCGGCCAGGGTCTCGACCCGGGCCTCGGCCTGGGCGCGCGGGCTGTGGGTCATGAGCACCGCGAACTCGTCGCCGCCCAGGCGCGCCACGTAGTCGCTGCGCCGGGTCTTGGTCTGGAGCAGGCCGGCCACGGCGCAAAGCACCGCGTCCCCGGCCATGTGGCCATAGGTGTCGTTGATCGCCTTGAAGTGGTCCAGGTCGCAGAGCAGCAGCAGCCCGGTCTCCTGGGTGCGCTGGGCGCGGGCGAAGGCCCGGCTGAGCTCGTTCTGGAAGCCGCGCCGGTTGAGCAGGGAGGTCAGCTCGTCGGTGATCGACAGGTCCTCCAGATAGCGGATCCGGGCGCGCTGGATGGCCAGGCTCTGCTCGGCCATGACCGCGGCGGCGAGCACCTGCTCGATCAGCTCCTTGTGGGCCAGGGAGGACGTCGGGACGCCATCGCCGGCCAGGCGGCGCAGGCGGTCGGTGGCCGCGCAAAGCTGCGGCAGCGGGTCGAGCTCGAAGCTGTCGAGGCCGATTTCGAGGCGGTTCAGGTTCACGGCTCTGTTCCGGTTCATCTGTTGACTGCAATGACGCTCGATCCGGAAAATGCAAACCCCGTGCCAAAGATTAAGTATCGGAAATATCACGGGAAATTGTCGATATCCGGCGGCAGGGATTGCCGCACGGCAGCTTCTGCCAGGCAGGGGAGGCTAGGCCTTCGGAACCCCGCCATCGCCGCCGACCGGGATGAAGTCGTAGACGCCGACGCCCTGGACGATGGTGAAGCGGCACCCCGCGCCGTCTTTGCCGGAGACCTCGTGGACGGTTTTGGGTGGCACCACGCAGTGCCCGCCGGGGGCGAGTTCGTGGCGGGCTCGCGGCGCCCGGGTCTCGATCACCGTGGTGCCGTCCAGGCAGATGAAGATGTCGGCGACCGCGCTGTGGCAGTGCCAGGGCACCTTCTCGCCGGGCCCCAGGGTCAGGATTTGGACGCGCAGGCCATCGGCCTCGGAGACCAGCTCGCGGCCGGCGATCTGGTAGGGCGGGTGTTCCGGGGTGGTCATTCCATCAGGTCCTCCAGGCGATCGCTCACGCCACCCGGTCGGGCGGCTCGCGGCCGGCGAAGAAGGCGTCCAGGTTGTCCAGGCACTTGAAGCCCATGGCGTTGCGGGTTTCCAGCGTCGCGCTGCCCATGTGCGGCAGCAGGAAGGCGTTGGGCAGGTCGCGGTAGCCGGGGTGGATGTTCGGCTCGCCCTCGAAGACGTCGAGCCCGGCGGCGGCGACCCGGCCGGATTCGAGCGCCGCGATCAGCGCCTCGTCGTCGACCAGGGGGCCGCGCGCGGTGTTGGTCACGATGGCGCGCTCGGGCAGGAGTTCGATCCGGCGCGCGTCGAGGAAGTGGTGCATCTCCGGCGAGGCCGGGCAGTTGATCGAGAGGAACTCGGCTTCGCCCAGCAGATCCTCGGGGTCGGCGTGATAGGTCGCGCCCTGCTCCAACTCGGGGTCCAGGCGGCCGCGGTTGTGGTAGTGGATCGTCATGTCGAAGCCGCGGGCGCGCCGCGCCACCGCGCGGCCGATCCGGCCCATGCCCAGGATGCCCAGCTTCTTGCCGCTCACGTGCACGCCCAGGAGCTGGTTCGGGTTCCAGCCGACCCATTGGTTCTCGCGCAGCATCCGCTGGCCTTCATAGGCCCGCCGCGCCGCGCCGAGGAGCACCAGCATGGTGATGTCGGCGGTCGAATCGGTCAGCACGTCGGGGGTGTTGGTTACCACCAGGCCGCGCTTCCTGGCGGCTTCGATGTCGAAGTGTTCGATCCCGACCGAAAAGGTCGCCACCGCGCGCACGCTGGCCGGCAGCCTCTCAAGCACCTCGGCGCTGTACGTCTCGGTCGAGCAGGTCAGGATCGCATCGCAGCCTGCGGCGCGCGCGATCAGCTCGTCCGGGCCGTAGACCTCGTCGGCCTGGTTGATCCGGGCGTCGTAGTCGCGCGCCGCGCGTTCGAGGACGGCGTCGGGAAACTTGCGGGTGACCAGCAGGATCGGCTTGGCGGTCATGGGTGTCTCCTGATCGGGGGCGGGGGCTTTCTTGCTTCGCGGCGGCGCGGGCCATGTTTGCGCCATGTTATACGTCGAGTGTACGGTGTAGGACAGCCGGGAGACAGCGGTCTCCGGGGGATTCAAAAAGGGGTTTTTACCGATGCGGTTCGGGCTTTTTGTGGCCGGGCGCGCCTGCTTGGTTGTGGCGTTGGCCGCGATTCCGGCCGGCCCGGGCGGGCGCGCGGCCGAAACCGCCGGGTTTGTGCCGCATCGGGCGGTCTACGACCTGAGCCTGGCCGAGTCCCGCTCCGGCGGCACCATGGCGCGGGCGGCGGGCAGGCTGGAGTTCGAATGGGCGGATGTCTGCACCGGCTGGACCGTGCGCCAGCGCACCCGGGTGCGGATGGCGACCCGCGAGGGCCGGGCCTTCGAATTCGGCTGGTCGCTCAACGCCTTGGAAAGCCGGGACGGGCGGCGCTACCGCTTCTTCATCCGCCGCATCAATCCCGACGGCTCGGACGAGGAGGTGCGCGGGGAGGCGCGCTTCGACGAGGCCGGAAAACGGGGTGTCGCGGTGTTCGATGCGCCCGAATCGCGCGAGCTGCGGCTCGCTCAGGGCACCCTGTTCCCGACCGCCCACTCCCTGGCGCTGATCGAGGCCGCGGCCAAGGACGAGCTGCCCCTGTGGCGCACCGTGTTCGATGGCTCGGGCGACGACGGCCGCTTCGGGGTCAATGCGGTGCTCGCCGAGGCCCTGGCGGCCGATGCCCCCAAGGGTTTCGAGTCACCGCTGCTGCGGGACCAGAAATCCTGGCGCCTGCGCCTGGCCTACTTCGGCATGGACGAGACCGTTTCCGAGCCCGAGCACGAACAGGCCCTGCGTCTCTACGCCAACGGCATCGTCGACGAGATGCTGCTCGACTACGGCGACTTCGTGCTCCGCGCCGACCTCAGCCTGCTCGAGGCGCTGCCGGCGATCGACTGCAAGGTCGAGTGACGCCCGAACCGCGGCCGTCGGTTAGCTGGTTCGGATATCGATCCAGCGGTTGTCGGCGGCCGATTGGAACAGGGCGTCGACCACGTTTAGGTTTCCGACCGAGTCCTCGAGCGGGAATTCGACGGCCACGCCGTCGCGGACGCAGCGGGCGAAAGCCTCGCCCTGCAGGCGGTACTGATCGCAAGGTTCGAAGGTTTCGGTTCGGGCCGACGACCCGTCCAGGGCCGCGCCGTCGTCCACATAGAGGCGGCACGGCCGGTCCGGGGGCGCGTTGAAAGGAATTTCGATTTCGATCCGCCCCCGGGTGCCGAAGGCCTGGACCCGCTGGTAGGGCACCATCTGGGTCGAGCAGACGAAACTGGCCTGGCCGGCCTCGAAATCCAGAACCCCGGTGGTCAGGCGGTCGGTGCCGAAGCTCGGGTCCCGCTCGATCAGTCCCAGGACCCGCCGGGGCTCGGCGCCGAACAGGTACCGCGCGGCGACGATGGGATAGACGCCAATGTCAAAGAGTGCGCCGCCGCCCGTCTCGGTCTTGTTGCGGATGTTTTCGGCGTCGTCGTTGAAATAGGAAAAGGCGCCCTGAACGGCGCGAAGCTCGCCGATGGCGCCCTCGCGGATAAGGGCCCGGGCGCGAATCCACTGCGGATGGTGGCGCACCATGAACGCCTCGGCGACAATGACGCCGGCCCGGTCCCGCGCCGCGATCAGGGGCGCCACCTCCTCGGCGGTCAACCCGAGCGGCTTTTCGCAAAGGACATGCTTGCCCGCCTCGATGGCCTGGATCGAGACCGGCACATGCAGGTGATTGGGCAGGGGGTTGTAAACGGCCTCCACCCCCGCGTCGGCGAACAGCTCCTCGTAGCTGCCATAGGCCTTGGGAATGCCCAGCTTCCGGGCCGCCGACTCGGCCCGTTCCAGGTCCCGGGACGCGATCGCCACGATCTCGCAGTCCGGGCTCTGCGCCATCGCCGGGAGCACTTTCTCCAGGCCGATCCTGGCGGTGCTCACGACCCCCCATTTCAATGGCTTCATGACGGGACCCCCCCTACCAATCAGTGAATCTCCGCCGAGGCGTGAATCGCTTGTTTCAGTTTCTCGATATCGAAGCCGTCGGCATTGGCGGCCTCGATGATGCGGGCCTCCTTGCGCGATATCAGATCGACGGCATCGGCGATGCGCCCGACCGAGTCGGCCGGGACGACGACGGCGCCGTGGCGGTCGGCATGAATGATGTCGCCGTGGGCGACTTCCATGCCGTGGACGGTGACCGGGCAGTCGAACTCCACCGTCCGCACGAAGGCGTGACTCGGGCCCACCATGCCGCCGAGGACCTGGAAGCCGGGGGCGCTGTCGGCGACGTCGCGGTAGGAGCCGTTGGTGACCACCCCGAGCGCGCCCAGCCCCTTGTGCAGGGCGGTGTGGACTTCGCCCCAGAAGGCGCCGACGCCGGGCTTCGGGTCCAGGTCCTCGACGACCACGATGGTCGGTCCCGGTCCCTCGGCGACGTAGACGTAGTAGGGGAGGCGTTCCGCCATGCCCTTGTCCCCCGGCGACAGGTCGGGCGCGGCGGCGCGGATTTTAACCGTGCGGGCGAAACCGACCATCGGCGGCAGCGCCGGGTCGAGGCAGGAGAAAGGGTCGACCGTGAAGCCGTGGCCGCGGCGTTCGGGCGCGACGATCTCCAGCGCGTTGCAGATAGTGGGCGTGTCCCACTGGGCCAGGACCCGCAGGTCGTCGGCGGTGATAGCGGTCATGGTGGGTATCCTCTTGTCAGCCTACGCCGGGGCGGGGCTCGGACGGCGATCAACGATGGGTCGCAAGGTTATAGCAAAGCTCTTCGGCATTAGCACTTGCGCCGTGGTCCGCGCACCGGCCTCGCCGCGGTTTCGAACCCCCGGCCCTTGGCGATCGCCGCGTCACCCAGCTTGGCGCGGACCGCGTCGATCGCGCTCTCGACCCGGGCCTGGTGCTCGCGCTCGGGGTCGAACAGGTCGGGCGGGTCCGCCAGCTCGCCCTCGCTGAGATCGCTGGCGCCGACGCCGATCAGGCGGAAGTGCCGGCCGTCGGCCTCGCGTTCCAAGAGCGGCTTGGCGGCGCGGTAGAGCACCTCCGCCATCTGGGTCGGCGTGGCCAGCCGGCGGCTGCGGGTGAGTTGCCGGAACCCCGCGGTCTTGAGCTTGAGGGTCACGCTGATTCCGGCCAGCTCGGCCTTCTTGAGCCGGGCCGAGACCTTCTCGCACAGCGGCCAGAGCCGGGCCAGCAGCGCCTCGGACGCGGCGATGTCCTGCTCGAAGGTGGTCTCGGCGGAGAGGCTCTTGGTCGGCGCGTTGGGCTCGACCCGGCGCTCGTCGATGCCGCGCGCGAAACGGCTCAGGCGCCGGCCGATGGCGCCGTAGCGCGCCACCAGGTCGATCTCCTCGCGCGCCCGCAGGTCGCCCACGGTCCGCAAGCCGTCGCGCGCCAGCGCGGCTCCCAGCGCCTGGCCGACGCCCCAGACGATGCGCACCGGCTGGTCGGCGAGGAACTCGGCCGCCTCGGCCCGGCCGATCACCGCGAAGCCGCGCGGCTTGTCCAGATCGGAGGCGATCTTGGCCAGGAACTTGTTGTAGCTCAGGCCGATCGAGGCGGTCAGGCCGAGCTCCTCCTCGATCCGCTTGACCAGCCGCGCCAGGCTCCGCGCCGGGCTGCCGCCGTGCAGCGCCTCGGTGCCGGTCAGGTCGAGGAAGGCCTCGTCGATGGACAGCGGCTCGACCAGCGGGGTCAGCTCGCGCATCAGGTCGCGGATCTGGTGGCCGGCGTGCTGGTATTTGGCCATGTCCGGCCGGATCACCACCGCATCGGGACAGGCCTTGAGCGCCCGGAACATGGGCATCGCCGAGCGGATGCCGTAGAGCCGCGCCACGTAGCAGGCGGCCGCGACCACACCGCGCCGGCCGCCGCCGACGATCACCGGCTGGTCGCGCAGCTCGGGCCGGTCGCGCTTCTCGACGCTGGCGTAGAAGGCGTCGCAGTCGATATGGGCGATGTTGAGATCGTCCAGCTCCGGGTGCGCGACCAGCCGCGCGCCGCCGCAAGCCGGACAGCGCGCCCCGCGCGCCCGGTTCGACGCCCCCTGGGGCGGCGCCTCGTGGCGGGCCAGGCAGTCGCGGCACAGGGCGCTCATGGGCCCGTTGCTCAAGGGGGCGCCTCTGGGACCTCGTCCTGGTCCCACAGCCAGGCGGCGCCGCGGACGCCGCTCGAATCACCAAAGCGCGGCGGGCGCAGCTCGGTGTCGACCCGGTCCGAGAACACGTAGGCCGGCAGGCGCGCGGGCAGGGACTGGTAAAGCCGCGGCAGGTTGGACAGCCCGCCGCCGAGCACGATCACGTCCGGGTCGAGCAGATTGATGACCTGGGCCAGGCCGCGCGCCAGCCGGTCCTCGTAACGGTCCAGCGCGGCCAGCGCCGCCGCCTCGCCGGCCTGTGCCCGGGTCTCGATTTCCTCAGGCGTTACTGGGGGGGATGCTGGGGGGG
>JACZVL010000237.1 GCA_022572685.1 Pseudomonadota bacterium | reverse complement strand
GAACTCGGGTAGCGATTGCGGGAATGGGAGATCGGCGCGGTCGAGAACATCCATGGCGCGCTCCCCTATATCCGGGTTGCGCCCATACTAGCCCTAGTGGGTGTGGGTGTAAACCGGATAGGCAAGGTCCGATCGAGCGATCCAGAAGCCTACCATCCGCATGGCCGGGCGCGAGGACGCGGCGACGATCCTGCGCCTGATTCGCGAGCTCGCGGCCTACGAGCATCTGCTCGACCAGGTCCGCGCCTCGGAGGCCGACATCCTGCGCGACGGTTTCGGCGACCGGCCGCGCTTCGAATGCCTGCTGGCCGAGCGGGGCGGCGAGGCGGTCGGCTTCGCACTGTTCTTCCACAGCTACTCGACCTTCGAGGGCCGGAGCTGCCTCTATCTCGAGGACCTCTACGTGGGCGAGCGGGTCCGGAGCCTGGGGCTCGGGCGCGCGCTCATGGCCCGCTTGGCCAGCCTCGCCGTGGCGCGCGGCTGCGCGCGGCTGGAACTCGCCGTGCTCGACTGGAACCCGGCGCGCGCCTTCTATCGGCGGCTCGGCTTCGACCACAACACGGACTGGCTGCCCTACCGCCTGGGCGGCGCGCGGCTGGAGGCGCTGGCGGCCGAGGACGGGACCTCGCTTTCGGTTTGAACGATTCCCTTTTGCTCGAACCCACTAATTGCAGCGCCCAAGGGAGCCCTCGGCGCAGATGCGCTTGCCGTCGGTCCAGGTCGCGCCGGAGAGGTCGGTACGGGTCAGGTCGGCGCCCCGGAGGCGCGCGCCGGTCAGGTCGGCCCCGCGCAGATCGGCGCGGAAGAAGCGCGCCCGGCGCAGGTCCGCGCCTTTCAACGAGGCGCCGCGCAGGTCCGCCTTGGTGAAGTCGGCCTCCGCGAGATTGGCGTCGTCGAGCCTGACCTCGCGCAGTTTGGCGTTGACGAACTTGGCCCGGAACGCGTTCACCCCGGAGAGGTCGCTGCCACTGAGTTCGCTGCGGAAGAAGCTGCCGTCGCGCAGGCGCGCGCCGCTGAGGTCGACGCCCTCGAGTTCCAGACCGTCGAGGATGCAGCGCTGCCAGTTGACCTCGGGAGCGGGCGGATCGGTACAGGCGGCCCGGGCGGTCCCGGGGCCGACGAACGCGCCCAGGACCGCCGCCGCGACGATGCCGGAAATCGTGAAGCCAAAACGAGCCATGGCGCTAGGATCAGTCATCCCGTGGCGCAAGGCAATGTGATTCCTCGGTGAATCCTCACAAATCAGCCTATCCCCGCGACCGTCCCGGTGTGCTTCACGACTTGCGGTTCCCCGGCAAGGTCATGGCGCGGCCCGCCTCGGGGGGCCGGGGCAGCTCCTTGTGGGTGGCATGGATCGCGGCCAGGCGGCTGGTGATTTCCTCGGGCATGGCCGCGACCCGCCGGCTCGCCAGGTCGATGTACAGGCTCATCCACTCGCTGGTCGCGGCCAGATAGCCCTGCTCGGCGTGGTACATGTGCAGGATGAAGTGAATCCGCTTTTCATCGAAGCCCAGCAGCTGGCTGGTGAACCGCAACGGATCGCCGGCCACGACCTCGCGCTGATAGGTGATGTGCAACTCGGCGGCGAAGGTAGTGCCCCCGCTACGCGCCCGATACGCATCGGTCATGCCGATGGTGTCGAGGAAGTCGTCGCAGGCATGGTCGAAAGCGAGCACGTAGTAGGCGACGTTCATGTGGCCGTTGTCGTCCAGCCACTCGGGCCGGACCACGCCTTGGCGCAGATCGAGCGGTGCCGGTTCGCCCATGAGTTCCTCCCCGATTTGGACCCGCGCGGCGATTCGGCCGCGCCGCGCCTTCTCCTTGACCGCCGTAGAGGAAAAAATCAATGGATTCAAATATCCGCACCGACTGTTGCAATTTTGCAACAGTGTGGCGAATTGCCACCCGAACCGGCCTGTACCTCGCTAGTCTTCCCCCATTCGGTATGGTAGGTGAGGTGGTAACGGGGTCGAATCGGCTGCGGCCGTTGGATGCCATCGCGGTCTCGGCGGTAAGGTTCCGTTAAGCGTATTTTGTCAAGTTCCTGTGGTGCACCGAGGGTTTCGGCGCGAGATCGGGAGCCTGACGGTTGAGTCGCCGCGAGGATTCGGGGCGCCGGGGTTCGTGGTGGCGCCGCGGGTAACACGAGTTTGGGGGCAGGAGGCCTTGTCTATTTTGTTTAGCGGCATCTTGGATTGGTCTGTCACTCGGCGCCTGATCGTATTTCTGGCGGCGCTGACGCTGGTCGCCGGCTGCGCGAGCCAGCCGAAGCCGGCCGCCGACGGCTGGTCCGGAAGCGGCGAGTCGGAGCTTGCGGAGCTCGATAACGAGAACGACCCGCTGGAGCTGCTCAACCGCTTCACGTTCGCCTTCAACATGGCGCTCGACACCCTGGTGTTCCAGCCGGTGGCGTCGTTTTATCGCTTCCTGCTGCCGGTCGAGGTACGGAATTCGGTGCGCAACGCGGTGCGCAATCTGCGATCGCCCCTGATCCTCATTAATGACGTGCTGCAGGGCGAAATGACGCGGGCCGAGACCACCCTGGTGCGCTTCCTGGTGAACTCGACGATCGGCGTCCTCGGGGTGTTCGACGTCGCCGACGGCATGGGCTACCCCTTTCACGACGAGGATTTCGGCCAAACCCTGGGCGTCCATGGCGTGGGCGAAGGATTCTACCTGGTGTTGCCGGTCTTCGGGCCGTCCAGCCCCCGCGACGGGATCGGCATGCTGGTCGACTTGTACCTCGACCCCATGACCTATGCCGCCGAGGCCGCGGATGTCGAAGACTTCCTGTTGGCGCGAACGGTGGCCGGGGGAATCGACAAGCGCGCGCGCAATATCGATATCATCGAGGACCTGAAGCGCGACTCGATCGACTTCTATGCCCGCGTCCGCTCCCTATACCGCCAGTCGCGGGCCAACGAGATCAACAACGGCGAGGCCCCGGATGACATCCCGACACCGGGCCTCTACAGCTTCGGTTTCGATAGCGATGACGAACCAAATCCGGAAGGCGAACCCAACTAGGCCCGCACGCAAGTGGCGGCGGTCCGCGCTTCGTGCGCTGGCCGCCGCGTGTTTCTGCGTTGCGATCCTGCCGGTACTGGCCGGCGCCGGCCCGGCCAGCGCCGCGGGCGAGGCCGGCGAGTTCCTCGCCTCCATGACCAGCCGCGCGATCGCGCAACTGACCGACGAAAGCCTGCCGCTGTCCGAGCGCAAGGCGCGCTTCCGCGTCCTGTTCCGGGAGAGCTTCGACGTCCCGGCGGTCGGCCGCTTCGTCCTCGGCCGCTATTGGCGCAAAGCCACGCCGGAGACGCGAGCAGCGTTTCTAAGCGTGTTCGAGGAGATCATGATCCAGCGCTTCGCTCCCAAGTTCGCCGGCTACGCCGAGACCAAGTTCGAGATCAGCCGGGTCCGGGCCCTCGATCGACCGGGGCATTTCGTGATCCGCTCGCGAATCTCTCCCGATCGGGGCGAGGCCATCGAGATCGACTGGCGGGTCCGGGAGCGCGACGGCCATTTCAAGATCCTCGACGTGATCGGCGAAGGCATCAGCATGGCGCTGACCCTGCGCTCGGAATACGCCTCGGCGATCAAGGCTTCCGGCGGCCGGGTCGAAGGCCTGATCGACCGCCTGCGCGCCCAGGTCGAGCGCGACGGCGACACCCAGACCTCGGAGTCGGTCGCCAATTAGGCGCGTTTTTGCGCTTGGTCCGCGCCGGCCCGACGCCGATTCCACGATAAAAGCCCCCCC
>JACZVL010000054.1 GCA_022572685.1 Pseudomonadota bacterium | reverse complement strand
GCATCATCCGGGGCAATATGGTCGCCCATTTCGCCATCGGTTTCGGCGTCGAGCTCGATCTCCTGGATGATGACGGCGAGGTCCTCGGAGGTGTCCGACTGGCCGTCGTCGACAAGGCTGGCGAGCTCGGCGACGATCGCGTCGCCAGACAGGAGTATCCGGGGTTCGAGTGATTCGAGACGATACCGGTTCTCTCGCGACAGGGCGTCGTGGGCATTGCGCTCCGAGCGCTCGGCGAGGATGCGACGAAGATTGCCGGCTCTGGATTTCATCCAGCGCCAAACTGTCTCCCGGGTGTTTCCACCCCCTAGTTCGTTATCGTCTTCCACCCAATATGTCGGCGCCCTATCGGACCCCGGGTGTTACCGCAAATAATATTTCTCGTTCTGCTTTGCGGTCCCAAACACGCAATTTCCCGACCCCCCGGCCGAGACCCCAGCATGTTCCACGACGATGAATAAATAGTACGCCGTGTCCCCAAAGGCCGTACTAAGGCGTCCCCTTCCCACAAGCCGCTACGAGCGGCAATCTACTTGCCACGGGAGAACAGAATTCCATACGTACTCAAGAGAATCTTTTTTGTTGGCGTGTCTTGGTCTCGTTATTTTATAGCTCAACCCGACCCTTTAGCGGGGCGGGTGAATTCCCCAGATAATTTTCTGGCTTCTCCGTTTACGATGAATCTCCCCCTAAGCAAATAATCCAATACTCCACGTATATAAAAGCGACCTTAGCGGCGCTCTAAATCATAGTCAACAGTTTGTTAACAAATGAGATTCCTTCTCAGTCCGCGTTAACCTTAACGATCGCGCGGCGAATCGGCCTCAATTTTGCGCCCCGTTCCCGGCAAGGGCGGCGCGGATCGCGGCGGCCCGGGCCGCCATCTCCGCCGCCTCCGATTGACGCCCGCTGTCGTCCAGCAGTGCTGCATAGTTCTCAAGGCTCTGGGCGACGTCGGGATGGCCGGACCCGAGGATATTCAGGCGCATCTCAAGCGCCCGCTCATAGAGCGGCTCGGCCTCGGCGTAATCGCCCCTGGCATGGTAAAGCACAGCCAGGCTGTTGAGGCTCTGGGCGATATCGGGGTGCGCCGGTCCCAGCACCTTCTTGCGCACCGTCAGCGCCCGCTGGTAGAGCGGCTCGGCCTCGGCGTAGCGGCCTTGGGCTCGATAGAGCTCCGCCAGGTTGTTGAGGCTCGCGGCCACGTGAGGATGCTCCGGCCCGAGCGTCTTCTCGTAGATCGCCAGCGCGCGCCCATAGAGCGGCTCGGCCTCGGCGTAGCGGCCCTGGGCTTGGTAGAGCAGCGCCAGGTTGTTGAGGCTGGTGGCTACATGAGGGTGCTCCGGCCCCAGGGCCTTCTCCAGGATCGCCAGGGAGCGCTGGTAGAGCGGCTCGGCCTCCGGGTAACGGCCCTGGGCACGGTAGAGCTCGGCCAGGTTGTTGAGGCTTTGAGCCACGTCGGGGTGCTCGGGCCCCAGGGCCTTCTCCCTGATCGCCAGCGCGCGCTGGTAGAGCGGCTCGGCCTCGGCGTAGCGGCCCTGGGCTTGGTACAATAGTGCCAGGTTGTTGAGGCTGGTGGCTACATGGGGGTGCTCGGGCCCCAGGGCCTTCTCCCTGATCGCCAGGGAGCGCTGGTAGAGCGGTTCGGCCTCGGCGTAGCGGCCCTGGGCTTGGTACAATAGTGCCAGGTTGTTGAGGCTCTGGGCCACGTCGGGGTGCTCGGGTCCGAGGGCCTTCTCCACGATCGCCAGCGCGCGCCTATTGAGCGGCTCGGCCTCGGCGTACTTGCCCTGGGCGTGGTAGAGCAGCGCCAGGTTGTTGAGGCTCTGGGCCACGTCCGGGTGCTCGGGTCCGAGGGCCTTCTCCACGATCGCCAGCGATCGCTGGAGGAGCGACTCGGCCTCCGCGTAGTGGCCTTGGGCTTCGTAAAGTAGTGCCAGGTTGTTGAGATAGACGGCAGTGGACGGATCATTCGGGCCGAACTCTTCCGTCCCCAGTCTCAAGGCTTCCTTGGCATAGGGTTCGGCCTCCGAGTAGCGGCCCTGCTGGTATAAGGCGTTGTAACTGTTGTAAGCCTCCATCAACTCGGACGACTGGCCAGAAGCCATGTCGGGATCATGAGTCGCCCACAAGAAGGCGGCGGCAAGGCAGAGAATCGTGCGTCGAACATGCATGGGTTTCAGCCTTTCAGCGGTCGGCATCGAAACCAACAGGTCAGGACAGCGTATCTGATTCCAATGATGAAGACGAGCTTCGGGGTCCGTCGGTGAATGGCCGCTTTGGCTGGGAGTAATGGGGACAGTCCCCTATATTTCCAGCTTTATTTATATTTTTCAATGATTTATATAATTTGAATCTGTAACTATATGACATTAAACAAGAATCACTAAAATAAAGGGGACTGTCCCCTTTTATAAGTGGATTTCCGGCACTCCAGATCACTTCGCATTTCCCGGATGCAGGCAGAAAGTCGCCTGTCTTCAGGAGGTGCAAAATGAGAGCCGCAATACGCCTTTCAGTGAACGGTTTGATCCTCGCCATGTTGGTGCTCGTAGCGACAGGCTGCGCGCGACGTGCTCCCGGGAGCAGCGAGTCCACACCCATCGTGTCAAGATCTTCAGCCATCACAGCCTGGTTGGATGAAGACCATAGCTCGATTGGCGTTGTCGCATTGGGGCCGGCCCAGTTCTTATACCAGGATTGGTTCGAGTTCGAGCCGGCCTTCAAGGAGCATTTCGCCCGTGGACCCACCTACACGACGGTTCGCCCGAAAAGATTGAAGCGAACGCAAGTTGCACTTGGTGACGCATTTCACGAGACGGCTGAGTCGTACTTCAGTTCATTACCATACGCCGGTGAGGCGGCTGGCTACGGTCTCCTTCTTGCCCCTGCACTCATCATGGTCGGCACGCTATCGAGAGCAGCGATTGGTCGGTTTGAGTGGGTGCAGCCTCGCCCGGTTGTTCAGCTTCTGGACAGTGATGATAGTCCAGTGTCGTCGATCCCCACGGGGTTGTTGAACAAGCAAAGCCTCGCAATGACAATCGGCGACCGGATTATCCGCAGCTCACAAAATCGCTCTGACCGTCAACTCCTTGAGGTGCCGTTCGAGCAGGCACGTGAACGTTCGCTGTGGATCGCTAGGGTTGACGCGCTTCTCACCGTGCGTGTGCAATCGATTGACCTTATCGCCGATGACAGCGACGACCCCCAAGCGGTGCTGTTTATCCACCTATGGACCAACTTCAATCGGTTGGATTCCCGACCAATCGAGTACACGAGCAGCAGGCTGAAGCTCAGCGTTTGGACCGCCAGTAATGCGCGTCGTCTTCGAGAGGAAATCGATCATGCTGCCGAATCAATTGCCGCACAGATCGTGGGAAATTTGTTTCCGGCCAAACGAGCCTGAATGTCCGAGTCGGGTCACACGTACGGACCTTCGGCGACACCGCCAAGAATGTCCGGCCCTGGGGGTAGACCCGACAGAATCGGCCAGAAAGCAGACATTGGGGCTCTAACCGCCGCATGTTGCCGAGAGAGGTCGCGGTAGTGCTTATGCCGCTGGCTCCAGCGCGCACTCTGCGGCCGCACCAGCGCCGTCGCCGCGTTTTCCACAGCCTTTTGGTTGCGCCGGCCGGTGCGGGCGATACCTTCAGAAGTGAGCGATAACACAGCATGGAGCGAGCCCGTGACACCTTTCGAGCGCCCAAGGCCCGGCCCCCGGCCGCCCGATCGGGCGAGCACCCGGGAGGCCGCCCGTGGCCGATGACTACGAGGTCGGCTACGGCAAGCCGCCCCGGCACGGGCGCTTTCGCCCCGGGCGCTCGGGCAACCCGGCCGGCCGGCCCAAGGGGCCCCAGACCCTGCCGGCGGACCTGCGCGCGGAGTTGCAGGAGACCGTCACCCTGCGCGAGGGCGAGATGGAGCGGACCCTGTCCAGGCAGCAGGCCATCCTGAGAAGCCTCACCGCCAAGGCCATCGAGGGCGACGCCAAGGCGACCGCCATGGTCCTCGACCTGGTGCAACGCCTGATCGGCCCCAGCCCAAAATCGAAGAGGGGCCCGGAGCCGGAGATCGCCCTGGGGTCGGGTCCCCGGGGACGCCTGGCCGCCAACATCGCGAAGGTCCACCAGCGCCTGGCCGCCGCGGGCGCGCTGGGGAGCCCCCCGCCGCCCGCCGATGATCCCCAGGACGGATCGTGACCGCGGGCCGCGCGCGATGCCCTGATCCGCTCGGCACCAAAAGTGTCGGGCGGATTCACGCGGTGGATCGGATCGCCGTCGGCGATTCGACCCCGATCCGCTCTCGCCGATCCGCTCTCGGGAGAAACGATTCCCTGTTCAGCAGGGAAAAACAGGGAATCGGGAGGGCCGCTGGCCGGCGCCCCCCCGTCTTCAGCGCGTGGGCACCGGCTCGTCGGCGGAGTAGTCGTAGAAGCCGCGGCCGGATTTGCGGCCCAGCCAGCCGGCCTCGACGTACTTCACCAGCAAGGGACAGGGCCGGTACTTGGAATCGGCCAGGCCCTCGTAGAGCACCTGCATGACCGCAAGACAGGTGTCCAGGCCGATGAAGTCGGCGAGCTCCAAGGGGCCCATGGGGTGGTTGGCGCCCAGCTTCATGGCGGTATCGATCGAGCTCACCGAGCCGACCCCCTCGTAGAGCGTGTAGACCGCCTCGTTGATCATCGGCAGCAGGATGCGGTTGACGATGAAGGCCGGGAAGTCCTCGGCCATGGCCGGGGTCTTGCCGAGCTTGAGGGTGAGCTCGCGGATCGTCTGATAGGTGTCCTCGTCGGTGGCGATGCCGCGGATCAGCTCGACCAGCTTCATCACCGGCACCGGGTTCATGAAGTGCATGCCCATGAAGCGGCCCGGGCGGTCGGTGACCGCGGCCAGACGGGTCACCGAAATCGAGGAGGTGTTGGTGCAGAGGATGGCCTCGGATTTCAGCGCCGGACACAGGCTTTTGAGGATCTTGCGCTTGACCTCCTCGTTCTCGGTCGCCGACTCGATCACCACGTCGCAACCCGAGAATTGCGCGTAATCGGTTCCGGTCGCGATCCGGGCCAGCGCCGCCGTCTTGTCGGCCTCGGTCAGCTTGCCGTGCTTGATCTGCCGGTCCATGTTGTGGCCGATGGTCTGGACCGCCTTGGCGAGCCGGTCCTCGCTCACGTCGGAGAGCTTGACCTCGAAGCCGGCGGCGGCGCAGACGTGGGCGATGCCGCAGCCCATCTGGCCGGCGCCGATGACGCCGATACAGGTGATGTCCAAGTTGCCGCCGTCCGTGCTATCCGACATGGGTCAGAATCGAGCCTTCCTCGTGTGGGTGTCCGCTACCCCAGCGCTTCTTCCAGCTCCGGCACCGCCTGGAACAGATCGGCGACCAGGCCGTAGTCGGCGATCTGGAAGATCGGCGCCTCCGCGTCCTTGTTGATCGCGACGATGACCTTGGAATCCTTCATCCCGGCCAGGTGCTGGATCGCGCCCGAGATGCCGACCGCGATGTAGAGATCCGGCGCCACCACCTTGCCGGTCTGGCCGACCTGGTAGTCGTTGGGCACGAAGCCGGCGTCGACCGCCGCGCGGCTGGCGCCGACCGCCGCGCCCAGCTTGTCGGCGATGCGCTCGAGCATGGCGAAGTTCTCGCCGCTCTGCATGCCGCGGCCGCCGGAGATGACGATGCCCGCCGTGGTCAGCTCGGGCCGTTCCGACTTGGTCAGCTCCTGGCCGACGAAGCTGGACAACCCGGCGTCGCCGGTGCTCTCCACGGCCTCGGTGGCGGCCGAGCCGCCGTCCTCCGCCGCCGCCTCGAAGGCGGTCGCGCGCACGGTGATCAGCTTGATCGCGTCCAGGGACTTGACCGTCGCCATGGCGTTGCCGGCGTAGATCGGGCGCACGAAGGTATCGGCCGCCTCGATCGCGGTGATTTCGGAGATCTGCTGCACGTCGAGCAGGGCCGCGGCGCGCGGCAGCACGTTCTTGCCGAAGGTGGTGGCGGGCGCCAGAACGTGGCTGTAATCGGCGGCGAGGGCGGCGATCAGCGGCGCCAGGTTTTCGGCCAGCTCGTGGCCGTACTCCGGCGCGTCGGCGAGGCGCACCTTGGCCACGCCGGGCAGCTTGGCGGCGGCCTCGGCGGCGCCCGCGCAGTCCGCGCCGGCGACCAGGATATCGACCTCGCTGTCGAGTTCCTTGGCCAGCTCGAGGGCCGCGGTCAGGGTGTTGAGCGTGGCGGGCCTGAGACCCGCGTTGTCGTGCTCGGCGACCACCAGGATAGCCATCAGATCACCTTCGCCTCGTTCCTCAGCTTGTCGACCAACTCGGCCACGCTACCCACCATGACGCCGGCCTGGCGCGGCGGCGGCTCGACCACTCGAAGGGTTTCCAGGCGCGGGGTCACGTCGACGCCGAGATCCTCCGGCGACAGCGCCTCGATCGGCTTCTTCTTGGCCTTCATGATGTTGGGCAGCGAGGCGTAGCGCGGCTCGTTCAGGCGCAGATCGACGGTGAGCACGGCGGGCAGCTTGAGCTCGACGATCTCGAGGCCGCCGTCGACCTCGCGCGTGACTTTCACGCCGCCGTCGCCACCGCCCTTCCCCGCACCTCCATCTTGGAGATGAAGGTGCCCTGGGGCCAGCCAAGCAGCGCGGCCAGCATCTGGCCGGTCTGGTTGTTGTCGCCGTCGATCGCCTGCTTGCCCATCAGCACGAGTCCCGCGCCCTCCCTCTCGACCACCGCTTTCAGCAGCTTGGCGATGGCGAGGGGTTCGAGCGCGACATCGCTTTGAATCAGCACCCCGCGGTCGGCGCCCATGGCGAGCCCGGTGCGGATCGTCTCCTGGCACTGGGCGGCGCCGGCGGAGACCACGATGATCTCCTCGGCGGTGCCGGCCTCCTTCATGCGCACCGCCTCCTCGATGGCGATCTCGCAGAACGGATTCATGGCCATCTTGACGTTGGTGGTCTCGACCCCGGTCTGGTCGGCCTTGACCCGGACCTTGACGTTGGCGTCGATGACGCGCTTGACCGGAACCAGAACCTTCATCGCGAACCTATGACGATTGAGTGATGATGCCGCGCGCGTTTCGACGCGCGATTCGGGCCAGAAACCCGGATTTCGCGGGCGCACAATAAGAGCATGGCGCGGCCCCTGTCAACGCAAGGAATCGCGGGGAAATAGGCCGATTCGAAGATTTTGTGCACTGCGTGCTCGGGGCCCGAACGCGCCGGCCCGGGGGTGGCTCCTAACGGTTCGCGCCGGGCACCCAGAGCACGTCCCGGGCGCCGTCGCCGTTGGCGTGGCGGGCGAGCACGAAGAGCAGGTCCGAGAGCCGGTTGATGTAGCGCACCGCCTCCGGGTTGACGGTCTCGGCCTCGGCGAGCGCGGTGATCTCGCGCTCGGCCCGGCGCGAGACCGTGCGCGCCAGGTGCAGCGCGGCTGCCGTGGGCGTGCCGCCGGGCAAGAGAAAGGAGTCGAGCGGCGCCAGCGCCGCGTTGACCTCGTCGATCTCGGCCTCCAGGCGTTCGACCTGGGCCGCGCTGACCCTGAGCGGCGGCGGATCGGCGTCCTCGCGTTCCGGCCGGCACAGATCGGCGCCCAGGTCGAACAGGTCGTTCTGGACCCGCCCGAGCATGGCGTCGAGCGCGCCCTCGGCGTGCAGCCGGGCCAGGCCGATGGTGGCGTTGGCCTCGTCGACGGTGCCGTAGGCGGCGACCCGGGGGTCGTGCTTGGCGACCCGCGCGCCGTCGCCCAGCGAGGTCTGGCCCTCATCGCCGCCCCGGGTGTAGATGCGCGTCAGCTTGACCATTAATTTTCCTCTGATTCTTCGTAGAGCGCCGGCAGCCAGGGGATGTCGGTAATGCCGGGCTCGGCGCCCAACTGCTTGAGCAGGGTGGTCGCCTGGCCGCGGTGGTGGGTCTGGTGGTTGAACATCTGGGTCACCATGACCCAGCGCGGCAGGCTGCGGGTCACCCCGTCGACCACGCTGGTGAAGGTCAGCGTTTCGCCCAGCCCGGCCCGGTCGAGGTTCGCGATCCAGTCCAAGATTCGTGCGTCGGTGGCCTCGCGCTCGGCCCGCAGCGCCGCGAAGTCGTCGTGAAGGTCCTCGTCGAGGCCGGTCGAGGGCAAGGGCTGTCCCGCGAACCGCGCCAGGATCATGAGATCGATCAGCAGGATGTGGTTGAGCGTGCCGTGCAGGGACTTGAAGAAGGCGCCCAGGTCGCGCTTGCGCGCCCCGTCCGGCAGCCCGGCCGCGGCCTGGTAGAGCTTGCGGTTCATCCAGGCGTTGTAGTCCGCCATCAGGGAATAGCTGTCGCCTTGGTACATCCGTCCGGCCCCCGATCCCTCAGCCGCCCCAGCCCCGGTTGATCAGGAACAGGGCGAGCAGCAGCAGGATCGCCAGCCCCTGGGTGGCGACCCGGGCGCGCATCAGCTTGTTGCCCCATTTGCGGTTGAACGCGCCGCCCCGGGCCATGGTGAAAACCCCGGCGAACAGTACCAGAAGCGTGCCGGCCAGCGCGATCATGACCAGCGTATTGAGGACGGAAGCCATGGCCGCCGGTATAGCGCCCGAGGCGCCCATGGGCCAGGGCCAAGTTGGGCCCTTACTCGCGGGCGATCTCGGCCACCAGTTCCGCGACCCGGGCGATCTCGTCCTCGCTGTTGTAGTAGTGCGGCGCGGCGCGGACCACGATGGGCAGGCCGCGCGCGGTGGCGTCGAGCCGCGTGCCCGCGGCCGAGGAGGTGCCGAGGTCGACCCCGCCCTCCCGCAGCCGGTTACTATGGCCAGCTTTCTTCGCGCCAGTCCCGTGCGCCGTGAATGACGCGCAGGATCGTGACAGTCTCATGGTCCTTGGATTCATCGCCGAGGGCGTAGGCGACGATGTAGGGCATGCCGCGCACCACTTTTTCATAGGTGCCGGACACCCGGCCTTGGCGGCCTGTGGGCGCGGCGGCAAGAGCCTGAATGGTTCGGTCGATACGGGTGGCTACGTTGCGGGCGGCGGCAGGATTGTCCTGCGCGATATAGCCGATGATGCCTCGAAAATCATTGTGGGCGTGCTTCGACCAGACAACATGCCTCACCGCTTCGGCCGCCTTGTTTTCGCTTTCTTAATTGTGGCGTCAATGTCGGCCATCACGTCTTCGTGCGGGACGACGCGCCCGGCCTTCATATCGTCCAGGCCGCGCTCGATACCTGCGACAATTTCCAGTTCGCGCGCGACGTATCCGGCAATGGCTTCTCCGGCGAGGAAGGACTTGGTGCGGTGGGTCCGCTCGGCAAGTTTACCAAGACGGTCCTTGAGTTCCGGTGGTAGCCGGACGGTCAAGGTGGTGCTGGTCATGGCGTCAATTCCTGTATGTGTGCGAATGTGTACATCTTAATACGGACGCGAGGGAAAGGCAAGGCCGATCGAAATTAGGTATAGTGTTTCAAGGTGACTCACCACCGCGCGCCATGGTGAAGACCCCGGCGAACGGCGCCGCGAGCGTCCCGGCCAGCGCGATCGCGACCAGCGTATTGAGAATGACGGTCATGGCCGCCGGTACAGCGCCCGAGGCGCCTGTGGGCCAGGGCCAAGTTGGCGGGCCTATTCCTGGGCGATCTCGGCCACCAGCTCTGCGGTATTGGCGATCTCGTCCTCGCTATTGTAGTAGTGCGGCGCGGCGCGGACCACGATGGGCAGGCCGCGCGCGGCGGCGTCGAGCATGGTGCTGGCTGCCGAGGATGTGCTGACGTTGACGCCGCGGTCCCGCAGCCGGGCCTCGATCGCCTCGCTCTCTATGCCCTCGACGGCGAAGCTGACGATGGCGCAGGGCCGCTTGCCCAGGTCGTGGATGGTCAGGCCCGGGACCTCCCGGAGCGCGGCGCGCAGGGCATCGGCGAGCGCGAAGGCGCGTTCCTGGATGGCCTCGAGGCCGATCGCCATGGCGTAATCGGTGGCCACGCCCAGGCCGAGGCGGGCAGCGTAGTTGTTCTCCCAGGTCTCGAAGCGGCGGGCGTCGTCGCGCAAAGTGTAGCTCTCCGGGCCGGTCCAGGTGGCGCCGAAGAGGTCGATCATGGGCGGCTCGAGCCCGGCCAGGGTGGCGCGCCGCACGTAGAGAAAACCGGTGCCGCGCGGCCCGCGCAGGAACTTGCGCCCCGTCGCCGACAGCAGATCGCAGCCGAGCGTATCCACGTCCACCGGCAACTGGCCGACCGCCTGGCAGGCGTCGAGCAGATAGGGGATGCCGTGGGCGCGCGCCACCCGCCCCACTTCGGCGGCCGGGTTGACCAGCCCGCCGTTGGTCGGGATCCAGGTGATCGAGATCAGCTTCACCCGCCCATCGATCATGGCTTCCAGCGCCATCGGGTCGAGCACGCCGTCCGCGTCGTCGGGAATCACCTCGATCACCGCGCCCGTGCGCTTGGCGATCTGGAGGTAGGCGATGTAGTTGGCCGCGTATTCGGCGCGCGCGGTCAGGATGCGGTCGCCGGGGACGAAAGCGAAGGCGTAGAACGCCATATCCCAACCCACGGTGGCGTTCTCCATCAACGCGATCTCCTCGCGATCCGCCCCGATCAGGGCCGCGACGGAATCGTACACGCCCTCGATCCGCGCCGCCTCTTGCGCCTCGGCCTCGTAGCCACCGATCGCCGCCTCCAAATCGATATGGTCCTTCATCGCCGCGATCACCGGCGCGGGCATCAGCGCCGCGCCGGCGTTATTCAGATGGATGCAATTTCCAACCCCCGGCGTCTCCGCCCGCAGCCGGTCGAGATCGAGTGTCATGGTGGGGATTGCTCCGGATCAGATGGCGAGCACCGGCGTGCCGAGTCTCTCGGCGGCTCGCCTCAGCTCCTTGTCCTGGGTTGCCAGCGGCACGCCAAGGCGCATGGCCAATTCGAGGTAGGACGCATCGTAGGTCGTGAGTCTTTCGGCCCGGGCCAGCGCCAGCACCTCATCGAAGGCGCGTTGCGGCGCCTCTTGGTCGATGGCCACGGGCAGCTCCCGCACCAGCGCCACGAACTCGGCCACCTGGGCGGCGTCGATCCGGCCGCGCCGCTCCGCCATGACCAGGACGTTGCCCAGTTCCAACGGCCAGATCGCCGGCGCCGCCGCCGACTCCTCGCCGAGGCGGTCCAGCAGCGCGTCGCTCGCCGGCGTCGCTTCGTCCTCGAAGCACCAGGTGACGGCGGCGGAACAGTCGATGACGAATCCGGTCACCGGCGCCCCTCGTCACGCAGGTCTTGCCATGACAGGCCGTCCAGCCGGCGCCCCTTGCGGGACGCCTTGAGCCGGGAGATCGCGCGCCGGGTCCGCGCGCTGTCGGGCTTGGCGAAGGGCACCAGCCGCGCCACCGGCGTGCCGTGCTTGGTGATCACGATCTGCTCGCCATTCGCGACCCGCTCCAAAAGGCGGGCGAAGTGGGTCTTGGCCTCGAAGGCGCCGACGGTTTTCATACTAGTTTGAGACTAGTCTAAACATGCGCGGAAAGCAAGCCCAACCGTCCAGGGGATCGGGGGGGGGGCGAGGATGGCTGGGGTGCGGGCTGGCTTGGGTCGATGTGGGGGAGACGCCTCGGGGCCCTAATTCCGCCCGCTGAGCAGGCCCCGGGCGATGATGTGGGCCTGGATTTCGGCGGCGCCTTCGAAGATGCTCAATATGCGGGCGTCGCACAGCACGCGGGAGATCTTGAACTCCTGGGCGTAGCCGTTGCCGCCGTGGATCTGCAGCGCGTTGTCGGCGTTCGACCAGGCGACGCGCGCGCCCAGCAGCTTGGCCATGCCGGCCTCGATATCGCAGCGGCGGCCCGCATCCTTGGTCCGCGCGGCGGCCTGGGTGAGCTGGCGCGCGATCGTGGTCTCGACCGCCATCCAGGCGAGCTTGCCGGCGACGCGCGGGAAATCGATCAGGGCTTTGCCGAACTGGCGCCGCTCGACGGCGTAGTCCAGGCCCAGCTCGAGCGCGTTCTGGGCGACCCCCACCGCGCGCGCCGCGGTCTGGATGCGCGCCGACTCGAAGGTCGCCATGAGCTGCTTGAAGCCCCGGCCCTCGACCTCGCCGAGCAGGTGGGCGGCCGGCACCTCGAAGCCGTCGAAGGCGATCTCGTATTCCTTCATGCCGCGGTAGCCGAGCACCGCGATCTCGCCGCCCGACATGCCGTGTGCCGGGAACGGCTCGGCGTCGGTGCCGCGCGGTTTTTCGGCGATGAACATGGACAGGCCCTGGTAGCCGGGCCGGTCCGGGTCGGTGCGCACCAGCAGCGTCATCAGGTCCGAGCGCGCGCCGTGGGTGATCCAGGTCTTGTTGCCGGTGATGCGGTAGACCTCGCTCCCGTCCGCCCCTTTGGCACGCACCGCGCGGGTCTGGATCGCGCCCAAATCCGACCCCACGTTCGGCTCGGTGAACACCGCGGTCACTTGAAGCGCGCCGCTCGCGATCCCGGGCAGCCAGCGCTCCTTCTGGGCCTGGGTGCCGCTCTGGCCGATCAATTCGCAGGCGATCTCCGAGCGGGTGCCGAGCGAGCCCAGGCCGATGTAGCCGCGCGCCAGCTCCTCGGTGACCACGCACATGGCGGCCTTGCCCAGGCCCGCGCCGCCCCAGTCCTCGGGCACCGTCAGCCCAAAGACGCCGAGCTCGCCCAACTGCTCGATCACCTCAAGCGGGATCAGCTCGTCGCGCAGGTGCCAGCCGTGGGCCGCCTCCATGTGATCGCCCGCGAACCTGCGGAACTGCTCGCGGATCATTTGAAGCGTCTCGTCGCCGAGGCCGAGGGCGCCGAAGTCGCCCGCCTCGCGGCCGGCGGCCAACAGCTCGGCCAGGCGCAGGCGTGGGCGCGCGCCGCCGCTCGCGACCAGGGCCGCGACGCCCGGATCATCGCGCAAGCGCGCCACGGCGGCTTCGTCGAGACCGAGATCGGCGGGGCGCGAGCTCTCGACCTGGCTCAGCGCGATGCCGCCGGTCATCTGCTGCAGGTACTCGGCGAAGCCGAGCTGGAGGGTCAGCCGCTCGAGTTCGCGCAAATCCCCCGCGGCTTCCAGGCGCCCGGCCCAGCCCAACAGCGCCCCCAGCGCCGCCACGTAGGTGGCGAGCCAGGCGAAGCCGTGGGCGGCGTACTGCTCGCGCTCGATCAACACGGCGTCGACCTTGCCGCCCGGCGCCACCAACTCCGCGACCGCGCCGCGCGCCGCCTCGCGAAATTCCTCGGCGGCCCGCAGCGCCGCGCGGCAGGTGGGCAGCAGATCGGGGAGGACCTGCGCATCCCCACGCGAGCGGTCGCTTGCGGCGGTTCGATTCAAGATTCCTCTCCCGCGACAGCCTCGAACAAGGGAAGACCGGGACGCCCAAGGTGCCGCGCGAAGTCAATCAAGTCGCGGCATAGATAGCCTTTCTCCTCGATTGCCTTTCGCTGGACCTGTGTGAACGCGGGGGCATAGAGGGCTTTTTCAATGCCCCAGTTTGAAAAACGCTTCCCTTCCTTCGTATTTAAGAAGCGCTCAACGTGCCCATCGAACGTGGCTAACGCCTGATTCGTGTGGGCCTTGGCGCCGCGCTTGCACGAGCCAAACCGGACAACCGTGTCCTCTTCATTATAGGCGACGAAATCTATTTCAATGTCCGAGCCATCGGCTTTATTCCAGTAGCCGCGCACCATATCGGTCAGCGCAAAATCTCCAACACCCTTGCGCGAGCATTCTTCGGTCAAAAGACGTATCATCTTCTCGAATCCATGACCTTCCTGACTCTTGAGTGCTTCATCGGCACGCGCGATGGCCTGCTCGGCGGGCCGGATGCGTGCGATCTGGACATTACGCGCCAATGCGCGAAGCCAGGAAGCAAGGAAATTATCGGTGATGACGTAACGCGCTTTACGGGATTTGTCGCCAGCAAAGATAGGCCGCCACTTTTCGACCATTTGGTAACGATCGATCAAAGTATGTAAATAGGCACTTAGCTGTTTTTCATCGCCTGAGCCCGCGCGGGCATATTCCGCAACGAGTTCCCGGTAAGAGCACGGCCCTTTGTATGCGAGCAGCTTGAGAACGCTGTCGTAACGTCCCCGCAATTCGCGCAAGAACCAGTTGGTTGCTTCGTCGCGGAGCGGGCTCGAACCCTCAAAGAATAGGCGCGCCAAGGTCTCCCGCCGATAGTGACTTTCTTGGCCCAGTATCTCCGCCTCGAAACAGTCGCGGTAGAATTTCGGGACGCCCTCGAACAGCGACCACAAGAAGAGACGGTAGGCCGGGTCCTCCACGCCATGGGCGTCGAACATCTCAAAAAGGGTCGCGAAATCCCAGTGACCAAGCTCGATTCTGTGGGTAACCCGGTTGAACAGGGGGGACGAACGATCCTCCAAAATCGCCGTCATCTCGGTGTGAATGGATCCAAGAACGAAGAGCCCGCCGCTCGTTGTATCCCGAAGCTTATCAACCTCGGCCTGCAAGAAGGACGTAAACGGCGAAAGGCTCTTTCGATGAAAATATTGAAACTCGTCGATGACGACGATAAATCCGCGACTACAGAGGAACGCTATCGCCTCCGCCATTTGAGCGAAGGTCCGTATATGTCGTGCCGTCTCGATAGGTGCGGCGCCGTCTTCCAGGGCGTCCTGGAAAGTCTGCACGACACCGCGCTCGTCGCTGTCGGGCACCTGAAAGTAGAACGCCCCAATGTCCGGCCGAGACTTCAGCGCGCGCTGGATGAGCGTCGTTTTGCCGATCCGACGGCGGCCGGAAATCGCACAGAAAAACCACCGGCCCGACGAGATTATTTTCTCGATCTCTGCCTGTTCCGTGACGCGGCCGTAGAAACCCCATGTTTGCTTAGCGCCGTTGGCCATGGGGCTAACATAACATTTATTATGTTAAGGTCAATAACCGTATAATATGTTGATTTATAAGGGTAAATCTTCTTGCGATTGCTCGATCGCGAGCGAGAACCTCGTGAGGGAGGGGGCTCATCGATTATGGTTAACGATCCCTCCCCTCACCCCTCGATCGCGTCTTCGAGCGTGCGCAGGCCCGGGCGCTTGGCCTGAACCAGGACCGCCATGTTGCCCGGCTTGTGCTGGTTTTTCCACATCTTGGTGTGGGCGCGCGGGATGTCGTCCCAGGAGAAGACCTCGGACATGCAGGGGTCGATGCGCCGGTCGACGACCAGGCCGTTGGCCTGGCTGGCCTGCTTGAGATTGGCGAAGTGGCTGCCCTGGATGCGTTTCTGACGCATCCACACGAAGCGCGCGTCGAACGAGAAATTGTAGCCCGTGGTGCCGGCGCAGAACACCACCATGCCGCCGCGCTTGACCACGAAGCAGGATACCGGGAAGGTCTGTTCGCCCGGGTGCTCGAACACGAAATCCACGTCGCGGCCCTTGCCGGTGATCGCCCAGATCGCCTTGCCGAACTTGCGCACCTCCTTCATGTAGGCGCCGTAGCCGCCGTGGTCGTTGATCTCCGGCAGTCGGCCCCAGCAGTCGAAGTCGGTGCGGTTGATGACCCCGCGCGCGCCCAGTTGCATGACGAAGTCGCGCTTGGCCTCATCCGAGATCACCCCGATGGCGTTGGCGCCGGCGGTCGCGATCAACTGGACCGCCATCGAGCCCAAGCCCCCCGAGGCGCCCCAGACCAGCACGTTGTGGCCGGGCCGCAGGATATGGGGCCGGTGGCCGAACACCATGCGGTAGGCGGTGGCGAGGGTCAGGATGTAGCAGCCGCTCTCCTCCCAGCTCAGATGCCGGGGCCGGGCCATGACCTGCTGGGCCTGGACCCGGGTGAACTGGGCGAAGGAGCCGTCCGGGGTCTCGTAGCCCCAGATCCGCTGGGTCGGCGAGAACATCGGGTCGCCGCCGTTGCACTCCTCGTCGTCGCCGTCGTCCTGATTGCAGTGCACCACGACCTCGTCGCCGACCTGCCAGCGGGTCACCTTGGAGCCGACCGCCCAGACGATGCCGGCGGCGTCCGAACCGGCGACGTGGTAGTCGGCCTTGTGCACGTCGAACACCGAGACCGGCTGGCCGAGCGCGGCCCAGACGCCGTTGTAGTTGACCCCGGCCGCCATCACCATGACCAGCACCTCGTGGCTGTCGATGCCGGGCGTGTCCACGACCTCGACCCGCATGGCGGTCTCGGGCTCGCCTTGGCGCTCGCGCCGGATCACCCAGGCGTACATCTTCGCGGGCACCTGGCCGAGCGGCGGAATCTCGCCGAGCTCGTAGAGCTCCTTGGTTTCCTGCCCCGGCCGGGCTTCGGCCGCCGCGTCCGTCATCGCTCGAAGTCCTCCCTCGCACCGCAATCGCGCCTGATTCGCGGCCCTAACAGCCCGGCCGCGGCCCCAACATCAACCCGGATTCGTTAAGCTGGGATTCGCTTGACTTTTACCCGCGGGTCCGGTTTTTTGCAACGCACAAATGGTCTGTTTGCTATGCCGGAGCGGCAGAAAACGAAAGATTATTGCGTAACGCTGGGTGTGCGGGACAGAAAATGCCAGATTCCGGGGAGAAAACGGCCCTGAACGAACCCGGCGGCGCGGGCGGCCAAACCGCCTCCACCGCGCCGCAGCGCGACCGGCCCTGGCTGTTCCGGACCTATGCCGGACACTCCACGGCGGCGGCCTCCAACGAGCTGTTCCGCAACAACCTGAGCCGCGGCCAGACCGGGCTTTCGATCGCCTTCGACCTGCCGACCCAGTTGGGCTACGACTCCGACCACCGCCTCGCCCGGGGCGAGGTCGGCAAGGTCGGGGTGCCGGTCTGCCACCTGGGCGACCTGCGGGCGCTGTTCGAGGCCATCCCGCTCGAGCGCATGAACACCGCCATGACCATCAACGCCACCGCGCCCTGGCTGCTGGCGCTCTACGTGGCGCTGGCCGAGGAGGGCGGGATCGCGCGCGCCGACCTCGCCGGCACCACCCAGAACGATATCCTGAAGGAATATCTGGCGCGCGGCACCTACATCTTCCCGCCCACGCCTTCGCTCAAATTGACCGGCGACACCATCGCCTTTGCCTGCCGCGAGGTGCCGCGCTGGAACCCGGTCAACGTCTGCTCCTACCACCTGCAGGAGGCCGGCGCGACGCCGGTCCAGGAGCTGGCCTACGCGCTGGCCAACGCGATCGCGATCCTGGACGCGGTCAAGGCCGGCGGCCAGGTGCCCGCCGAGGCC
>JACZVL010000236.1 GCA_022572685.1 Pseudomonadota bacterium | reverse complement strand
CGGGAAGTTTGCCGGGCGCGTGCTGGCGCGGGTCGAAACCCTGGACGGGACGGACCTGGGCCAGGGGCTCCTCGCCGCCGGCCTGGCGCGGCCCTATGACGGCCGCCGCCGGGCCTCCTGGTGCGAGGCGGCCGCGACCGCCGATCCGGGCTGAGGGCCTGGGGCTGAGGGCCCGGGGCTGAGGGCCTGGGACTGAGGGTCCGGGGCTGAGGGCCTGGGGCTGAGGGTCCGGGAGGTCAGCCTCCCGGCCGGTACGGGCGCGCAGAAAATCACGGGTCCGGCCCCCCTTTTGCGGGGGCCCGACCGCCGGGCACTCGAATATCCTGCCGCCGGTCAGCCCGGCCGCGCCTCAGGCCGAAATATCGACCTTTGCGCCGCGCCGGCCCGATCCGCCCTCGGAATCGCCCCTCGGGCGACCGCTGTCCGACCGCGAGCGCTCGCTCTCCCTGCTTCCGGTCACCGGGCGCGAAGTTTCGTGCCGGCTGCTGTCCGGAGCGGCGGGCGCATTGGCGACCAGCGCCGGGACGGCGTTCGAGGCTGGGACGAGTGGATTCGTTACTTGCATGTGCGCAATATAATCCAGAATACAAAATATTACAAGAAGTATCGTTTACGATTATTTATAAACTAGAGTATTAATTGTAACAATGTTTAGTATTATTATAGATAAATAGAAATCAATTTTACGATTAATTGTATGCACCACGACGAGTTCGCCCGGATCGGCGCACCCGGGGCGGGATCCGCCGCGGGGTCCGGCGCCGCCACGACCCGGCGCTTGACATTCCCGCAACTGGAGCCCTCAGGTTGCCCGGCCGGCTGTCAAAGGCCCCGCTGTCAAAGGTAAGGAGAGCACGTTGCGGATAGGTGGTAGAACCAAGATTCTCGGGTTGGTCCTGGGCGGCCTCCTGTTGGGCGGCGGATACCTGGCCTTGGAACGTCTTCGCGGCACCGAGTCCCCGGGGCCCCCGGCGCCGGACCCGGCCCAACTGGCCTTGGGCCGCACGCTCTACGGCGAGGCCTGCGCCGCCTGCCACGGGGCCGAGCTGGAGGGCCAGCCCAACTGGCGCCAGCGCGATTCCGACGGGCTGCTGCCGGCGCCGCCCCACGACGAGACCGGCCACACCTGGCACCATCCCGACCGGCAGCTCTTCGAGATCACCAAGTGGGGCACCGCCGCCCTGGTCGGCCCGGACTACCAGACCGCCATGGGCCCCTTCGGCGAGCTGCTGAGCGACGACGAGATCCGGGCCGTGCTCGCCTACATCAAATCGCGCTGGCCCGAGAACATCCGCGCCCGCCAGGCCGAGGCCACCGCCCGGGCGGGGGGTTGATACGGGTTTCACGATAAACGGGGACAGTATACCATTTCCGCAAGCCAACCGATGCGTGCCCCGGAGGTCCCGAGTCGGAAATGGTATACTGTCCCCGTTTTACTTGGCCCCGTTTTACTTGGCCTTGGGTGGCCGGCCCCGGCGGCCGGCGCCGATGTGACGGCCGAGTTCCGTCTCCAGCTTTGCCACGAAACGCTCCGAGCCCAGCGGCCGGCCGCTGCGGCCGTGTTGGCGCAAGGTTTTCAGCGCCGCCGCGTCGACGTCATCGCTTAGATAATCGCGCCAGTCGGGGAAGCGCTCGAGCAGCGGCGCGACCCGGACCAGGGCATCGTCGCGGCCGTCCAGGTGCGCCCGCGCGCTCGACCAGGCCCAGTCCTCGGGCCGCCTGGCCAGGCCGGCGCGGACCGGGTTGCGCTCGACGTAGCGCACCGCCGCCGCCAGGTGGGGCTCGTCCAGCGGGAACGAGTGATACCGCTCCTGCCACAGATGACCGCGCCAGTCCTGGCGCTGGTTGATGCGCCGGGTGTAGCGGCGGTGGGCCTCGCCGAGCGCCGCCCGCAGGCCGTCGGGATGGCTCGGCACCAGGATCAGGTGGACGTGGTTGGGCATCAGGCAGTAGGCCCAGACCTCGGTCGCCGCCTTGGCGCAGGACTCGGCCAGAAGCCCGAGATAGGCCTGGTAATCGGCCTCCGAGAAGAAGGTTTCCAGGCCCCGGTTGCCCCGTTGGGTGACGTGATGGGGCAGGCCCGGCGCCACGATACGCGCCAATCTCGCCATCTCCCCAGGCTAGGGCCGGTGCGGCGCGGGGTCGAGGGAAATAGTAAACTGTCCCCGTTTTAGCCGACTCCCCGCTCGCGCGCAGCGGCCCGCGATTTTGCAATTCTCCCGTTCGTCCGACTCGCGTTATGATGGGCGGCCACGGGGGAACTCAGCGGCATGGAATTATTCTTAGAATTTATTCTCGCGCTGTTGGTCGTCGTGGTCGGTGGGATTATTCTCAAGAAAGCCGATTGGCGCCGGCTGCGCAACTGGTTGAGACACGGCGACCTGCGGCCGCCGGACCCGAGCCATTTCACCATCCTGGTCGCCGACCTCGACGGCGATCCCGACGGCAAGCAGACCGGCCACGTGGTCCGCGCGCTGGAGGGTCAGGACGGCATCCGGGTGCTTCGCGACGGCCGCTGCCTGAAGGTCGAGGAGATGGGCGACCGGGCCGCGAATGTTTCGGCGGCCCTGGCGCGGGGCCGCCAATGGCTGTCCGAGAAGAACGCGGAGGTCCTGATCTGGGGCGACGCCACCGAGGCCAACAAGGTCCTCCACCTCCGTTTGCTCGGCGCAGGCGGATCTGGCGATGGCGCGGCGACCGGCTACGCCCTGGGCGAAACCTACGACCTCCCCGAAGACTTTGGCCGCGATTTCTCCGACGTTCTGGTTGCGGTCGCCTTGGCCACCGTCCGCCCGGCGACAGAGCGGCAGGGCCGCTACGTCGCGGACCTGCTAAGCGCCGCGATCGTGAAATTGGAGCGGCTCAACAACTCGCCGCCCCCAGGCTTTACCCAGGATAACATCGCAGCGGTTGGCTTTGCGTTTGCCGCCGCTGCGGGGGTACTGGGCGAGCAGTCAGGCCGGAGCGAATTTCTAGAAAAATCAATAACAGCTTCTCAGGTAGTATTGAAACTGCGCCCTCGGGAGGCGGCACCGCTCGCTTGGGCTTTAACCCAGAACAACCTGGGCAACGCGCTTTCGAGCCTTGGCGAGCGAGAGGAAGGGACAGCGCGGCTGGAGGCGGCGGTGTCGGCGTATCTGGCCGCGCTGGAGGTGCGGACCCGTGAGGCGTTGCCGCTCGACTGGGCGATGACCCAGAACAACCTGGGCAACGCGTATGGGGATCTGCCGACGGGCGATCGCGCCGAGAACCTCGCTCGTGCGATCGCGGCGTACGAGAGCGCGCTACAGGTGTACACGCGCGAGGCTCATCCGGTGGACTGGGCAACGACCCAGCGCAACCTCGCAGTCGCGCTTGCCAATCTGTCAACAGAATCAGGGCAGGATAGCTGTGCCAAGCTGAGGCACGCAATCGCCGCCTGCAAGGGTGCGCTGACTGTCAGCACCGACGACGCGTTTCCGCGAGAGCACGCCTCAATCGCCAAGAGCCTCGCCACCAACCGCGAGGCTTACGAATCCGCCGGCTGTGCCGACAACATCCCCTTCGATGAGATCCCGCCGGCACAATAAGGCCGATCTCACCCGAAGCCGCCACTCCGAAGAGGGGGTGCGGGGGACGCCTCCCCGCATCAGCGATCTCATGCCCACCCAGTTCCGTGCCGAGCGCCGTCCAACTCAGCCGCCGAGCCGCACTAGTTCTGCCCGCGCCAACCCCCGCAACTCGCCCGCGCGAGAAATATCGCGCACACATCCGACCCTGCGCCCACGTTTGGTGACCCTCCACCCCATCC
>JACZVL010000053.1 GCA_022572685.1 Pseudomonadota bacterium | reverse complement strand
GTACCGCCGAGACAGGGCGTGAAAAAAGGAGGCGGCGCCCCGCGCGCCAGCCCCCTTTACCGAGTCCCCACCGGGACGCAGAGGACCTTAGACGACCTCTTCGCTGTTCTCGTCGAGTGGATCGAGCAATTCGTCGATGATGTCCGGCTCCTCGACCACGATCGTCGGGTCGGTCTCGCCGATGCCGGTGCCGTCGCCCTCGTCCGAACCATCGACCACGGTGGTGTCGCCACCCTCGGTGGTGCCGGTGTCGCCGCTGCCGTCCGAACCCTCGGAGCCATCGGCCACGGTGGTGTCGCCACCCTCGGTGGTGCCGGTGTCGCCGCTGCCGTCCGAACCCTCGGAGCCATCGACCACGGTGGTGTCGCCGCCCTCGGTGGCGCCGGTCTCGCCGGTCTCGCCGGTCTCGCCGCCATCTTCCGGCACCGCGTCCGGTTCCTCGACGACCTCGGGCTCCTTGTTGTGGCCCGGGGCGAAGGTCTTGACGATCTGGCCGAACGGGCCCGAGAAATTCGGGGCCTCTCCGTCTTCGGTCGCGGCGGTCGCCAGACTGTTGGCGATGAACTGACGCGCCTGATGCGCCGGCGACTTGCCGTCATAGTCCGCATCGCCCGTCTTGAGGATCTGCTTGGCCGCCTGGCTGAGCGTGATGGTCACGCCGTCGTCCGAACCTTCGGGCGCGGGCGGCGTGGTTTGAGCCTGCGGGCCGCGCGCGTTCTGCGCCTGCACGGCCGCATGGGGATTGAAATCAACCTTCATGTCCTGGGTCCTCTGATCAGATGTTTCCTGACCGAAAGCGACGCAAGTTCCGGGCCATAAGGTCAACGGCCCTTAACCCTCTGGACTCCCACAAATGCCCGATTTTTGCCACAGCCGGACCCCGCCCAAAGGCGGCAAATCTTGCCGGGTAACCTTAACGCGCCGGAAAGATTCGAAGAAGACTCTGCCGGGGCCGGATGGCGGGAGCGCGCGCGTTGCCGACGGAAAATGCCCCAAAACGAAAGATCAGTAGATTCGGGAACAAGCAGAGTCACGGAAGCAAGGTAGCCAATCGGACCCTAGAGCCGGAGCGCCTTGAACTTCCCCTTGCCGCTGAACCTCCAGGGCACCTCAAAAATGGCGCCGCCTTCCACGAGACCGGCCTGCTCCATGATCCTCGGCCACCACCGAACCACTTGGGCAGCCTTCTCCCAATACCTGTGGCTAGCCCAAACCTTGGTCAGCACAAACGCAGTCAGGCCAGACTGACGAAACGCTTCTTTTTCGAGCGGGTTCCGAATCAGCCGATCCTGCGTGATCACAGACCAATCGCCCTCACCGGAAAGACGGTCGATCCACTCGATATCGGTAGTAGCTTCCGGAAACTTCTCTCTCAGGTGCTTGACCGTGACACCTTGTGGCCGACATAGCGCCGCCATGGCCTTGGCGAGATGCGGTGAGAGATTGTTGTCGAAAAAGAACTTCAAGAATCCAGATCTTTCTCGAAATCCACGGCCGCGCGGACGGCCCGCGCCGGCACATCGAACCAACGTGCAACCGGCTCGACCGAGCCCTCGGCTCCGACAGCCTGAGCCAAGACATCCGTCGGCACGTGACCGTCGCGGACGATCGGCCGACCAAAGGCCAATTCCGGATCGACCACCACCTGCTGAATGGGCCACACGGGATACCAACGGAGCACCCTATCGGCGTCCGAGAATTCCAGGCTCGCAAAAAGTGACGGTTTGACCACGCGATGAAAGGCGTACTGGCTTTTCACCAGGTCGATCAGTATCGCTTCGCCGGTGCGCTCTGCGATCTCGGCGAAGATGCGCCGGCCGTCGGTCTGGAACCGTTTCTTGGCGAAAGGATGATCGGATCCGAAGATTTCGCAGCCGCGCGCGACCGCGAGACGGATGTCGCTCAAACTGATGCCGTAGTCGCGGAACGCATGCACCACCCGAATTTCCATGAGATCGAGGAAACCCAGGCCGGTCGCGGAATCGATCGGGGCGATCTGGCTTTCCCATACAGGCGGCAATTCGGCGTAGTGGCTGTTCCGCCGATAGCGATATCCGAACAGCCACCGACGAATGGTCGGTTTCGGCACCCTGGTCAGTCGCGCCGCCTCCGGCACGGTGTAGAGGCCGACCCCAACGAGTTTGGGCTCATTGATCAGCATGTCCGCCCTCGCTCATATACCGGGGAAAACTATCACCATGCCCCGCAACCACGCCAGCAAGAAGTCAGGTTTTCTGCGGCCGACACCTTAATTACGATTCCTGTGCTTCCGGAAATTCGGCCCACCTGAAGCCAATCACCTAATGCGCCTCGGCCCAGTTGGGGCCGTGGCCGGCGTCGGCGATCAGCGGCACGGAGAGCTCGATCACCGGGGCGCAGGCGTTCTCCATGACGTGGCGGACCACGCCGGTGGTCTCCTCGAGCTCGGCCTCGGGCACCTCGAACAGCAGCTCGTCGTGGACCTGGAGCAGCATCCGCGCGCTCAGGCCCGCCCGGGCGAGGGCCGGCGGCACCCGGATCATGGCGCGCTTGATGATGTCGGCGGCGGTGCCTTGGATCGGCGCGTTGATCGCCGCGCGCTCGGTGAAGCCGCGCCGCGCCGGGTTCTTGTCGGCGATGCCGGGCATGTGCACCCGGCGCCCGAACAGGGTCTCGACGAAGCCGTGCGCGCGGCAGAAGACCTTGGCCTTCTCCATGTAGTCGCGGATGCCGGGGTAGCGCTCGAAGTAGGCCTCGATGTAGGCCTTGGCCTGGCTCTGGGGGATGCCCAGGTTGCGGGCCAGCCCGAACGGCGAGATGCCGTAGATGATGCCGAAGTTGATCGCCTTGGCCTGGCGCCGGATCATCGGGTCCATGCCCTCTATGGGCACGCCGAACACCTGGCTGGCGGTGATCGCGTGGATGTCCTGGCCGTCGAGGAAGGCCTGGCGCAGGGCCGCGACCTCGGCGATGTGGGCGGTCAGGCGCAGCTCGATCTGGCTGTAGTCGACCGACAGCAGGCTGTGGCCGTCCTCGGCCACGAAGGCGCGGCGGATCTTGCGCCCCTCCTCGGTGCGGATCGGGATGTTCTGCAGGTTGGGATCGGAGGAGGCGAGACGCCCGGTCGAGGCCACGGCCTGGCTGAACGAGGTGTGCACGCGCCCGGTCTCGGGGTTGATCCGCTCCTGCAGCGCATCGGTGTAGGTGCTCTTGAGCTTGGCCAGATGGCGCCACTCCAGCACCCGGGCCGGCAGGTCGTGGCCCTGGGCGGCCAGGCCATCGAGGATGTCGGCGCCGGTCGCGTAGGCGCCGCTCTTGGTGCGCTTGCCGCCGGGCAGGCCGAGCTCGTCGAACAGGATCTCGCCGAGCTGCTTGGGCGAGCCGATGTTGAAGGCGCGCCCGGCGAGGCCGTGGATCTCGGTCTCGAAGCTGGCGATGCGGCCGGCGAAGTCGTTGGACAGGCGGCGCAATTCGTCGCGGTCGACCTTGATGCCGGCCCGCTCCATCGCGGTCAGCACCGGCACCAGGGGGCGCTCCAGGGTCTCGTAGACCGTGGTCAGGCGCTCGGGCGCGAGACGCGGCTTGAGCACGCGGTACAGGCGCAGGGTCACGTCGGCGTCCTCGGCGGCGTAACCGAGCGCCGCCTCCAGCGGCACCTGGTCGAAGGTCACCTGGGCCTTGCCGGAGCCGGCCACGTCCTTGAACTTGATGGTCTCGATGCCGAGGTGCAGGCGCGCCAGCTCGTCCATGCCGTGGCCGTGCCGGCCGCCGTCGAGCACGTAGGACAGCAGCATGGTGTCGTCGATGGGGGCGATCGAAACCCCGTGGCGGGAGAGCACCAACTCGTCGTACTTGATGTTCTGGCCGATCTTGAGCACGCCCGGGTCCTCGAACAGCGGCTTGAGCGCGGCCAGCGCCGCTGGCAGCGGGATCTGCTCGGGCGCCTCGGCCGAGCCCTCCAGATCGAGGCCGCCGTCGCCCTTGGGCGCGCGATGGCCGAGCGGAATGTAGCAGGCCTTGGCGGGCGCCAGCGCCAGCGAGACCCCGACCAGATCGGCGCTGAGCGCGTCGAGCGAGGTGGTCTCGGTATCGACCGCCACCACACCCTGCTCGGTGGCCGCCGCGATCCAGACCTCCAGGGCGCCCAGGTCCTGGACCAGCTCGTAGGCGGCCTCGCCGGGGGCGGGCGCGGGGGGAGTGGCGGCGGCCGGCGACTCGCCGACCAGATCGCCGAGCCGGGCCAGCAGCGTGCGAAAGCCGTTCTCCTCGAGGAAGCCGCGAAGCGTCCCGGGGTCGGGTGCCCGCAGCTTGAGGTCATCGAGCGGCACCTCGATGGGCACGTCCTGCTCGAGGGTGACCAATTTACGCGAAATGCGCGCCTGCTCGGCGAACTCGATCAGGTTCTGGCGCCGCTTGGGCTGCTTGATCTCCCCGGCGCGTTCGAGCAGCGTATCGAGATCGCCGTATTCCTGGATCAGCTGCGCCGCGGTCTTGACCCCGATGCCGGGCACGCCGGGCACGTTGTCGGTGGGGTCGCCGGCCAGGGCCTGCACGTCGATCACCTTTTCCGGCGGCACGCCGAAGCGCTCGATCACCTGGTCGCGCCCGATGGCCCGGTTCTTGACCGGGTCGAACATGGCGACGCCGGCGGCGACCAGTTGCATCAGGTCCTTGTCCGAGGACACCACGGTGACCTCCTGCCCGCGCTCCCGCGCCAGGCGCGCGTAAGTCGCGATCAGGTCGTCGGCCTCGTAGCCGGCGAGCTCGATACAGGGCACGTTGAAGGCGCGGGTCGCCTCGCGGATCAGGTCGAACTGCGGGACCAGCTCCTCGGGCGGCGGCGGGCGGTTGGCCTTGTAGTCGGGATAGATGTCGTTGCGGAAGGTCTTGCGCGCGGTATCGAAGATCACCGCGACACCCTCGGACTCGGTATCGGCGAGCAGCTTGACCAGCATGTTGGTGAAGCCGTAGACCGCATTCACCGGCGTGCCGTCGGGCCGGGTCATGGCCGGCAGCGCGTAGAAGGCGCGGAAGATGTAGCCCGAACCGTCGATCAGGGTGAGGTGGTGGTGAGCGGGTTCGGGGGTCTTGGCGGGCGCGGTCATGGTGGTTCCGAACATGCCGGAGCCCGGCGCCCGAGTCGAGGGTGCCGGCTGGGGGGGGGTCAGTGCCCGCCCGATCCGGCGCCCGGTTTCAGCACGTAGTGGCGGTCGCAGTAGGGACAATCGACCGCGCCCTTGCCGCCGGTGTTGAGCCAGACCCGGGGATGGCCGAGCGCGCCGCCGCCGTCGCAGGCGACGGTCTCGCTGTCGATTTCGATGACCTCGGGCTCGATGACCTCGGGGGTATCCTGGGCCTCGCTCACGGCAGTCTCCTTCGCGACCTTTGCCGGCGATCCGGCCCCTCACGGGGCCCGGTTTGGTTGACCGGCTCCGGGCCGGATGATACCCATTGCCGCCGGGCGATCAATGGTTGCCTGGGGCGCCGAGGCGGCCCCGCGGCGGCCCCGAGACAGACCGAAACCACCATGCCGGAACGACAGACCCAGAACGCCATCGACGCGGCCGACGCCCTGCCCGAATACGCGGTCGAGGTCCGCGGCCTGGACAAGCGCTATGCCGCGAGCGGCCACGGCGCGGCCAAGCACGCGCTGATCGAGGTCGACCTGGCGATCCCGCGCGGCGCCCTGTTCGGGCTGCTCGGCCCCAACGGCGCCGGCAAGTCGACGCTGATCAACATCCTGGCCGGGCTGGTCAACAAAACCGGCGGTAGTGCCGAGATCTGGGGCTTCGACATCGAGCGCCAGGCGCGCCGGGCGCGCGCGGCCATCGGGGTGGTGCCCCAGGAGCTCAACATCGACCCCTTCTTCACCCCGCGCGAGCTGCTCGAGCTCCAGGCCGGGCTCTACGGCGTGCCGCCGGCGGAACGGCGCAGCGACGAGATCCTGAAGGTCATGGGCCTGAGCGACAAGGCCGAGGCCTATGCCCGCACGCTCTCGGGCGGCATGCGCCGGCGCCTGATGGTCGCCAAGGCGATGGTCCACAACCCGCCGGTTCTGGTGCTCGACGAACCGACCGCGGGCGTCGACGTCGAGCTGCGCCAACAGCTCTGGTCCCACGTGAAGGAGCTCAACCGCCGCGGCACCACGATCCTGCTGACCACCCACTACCTGGAGGAGGCGGAGCAGCTCTGCGACCGCATCGCGATCATCAACCACGGCAAGGTGATCGCCTGCGACACCACCGAGGCGCTGCTCGGCCGCCTGGACAGCAAGGACCTGACGCTGATTCTGGCCGAGGACCTGACCCAGGTGCCGGCCGAGCTGTCCGGCTTTCACGTCGAGATCGCCGGCCCGCGCCACCTGGTGTTCCACTACCGGCCGAGCCAGAGCCCGGTGCCCGAGGTGCTGCGCGCGGTTGCCCAGGCCGGGCTGTCGATCGTCGATATGACCACCGAGGAGACCAATCTGGAGGATCTGTTCCTGCAGTTGACCCGGGCCGAGCCCGACGCCGCGCCGGAGCGCTCCGGCGGCTAGGGCATGCACCGTTTAGCCCGCCCCGGCCTCATCCCGGTCCTCTGCCTGGCGCTGCTGGCCGCGGCCTGCGCGCCGAGCCTGGCGCCACCGGGGCCGGGACCGACCGCGCCGCGCCTGACCGCCGACCGCCTGATCGCCGCCGACGGCCTGGAACTGCCGTTGCGTGTTTGGCTGCCAGAGGGCGAGGCGCCGCGCGCGGTGATCCTGGCGCTGCACGGCTTCAACTTCTATTCCGAGATCTTCGAGGAGCCGGCCCGGTACTGGGCGGCGCGCGGCATCGCCACCTACGCCTACGACCAGCGTGGCTTCGGCGCCGCCCCCTATCCCGGCCGCTGGGCCGGCACCCCGGCCATGATCGCGGACCTGACCGCCGCCGCCCGGCTCTTGCGCGCGCGCCATCCGGGCACCCCGCTCTATCTGCTCGGCGATTCCATGGGCGGGGCGGTGGTCCTGGCCGCCCTGGGTTCGGCCGAGCCGCCCCCCAACGACGGCACGATCCTGGTCGCGCCGGCGGTCTGGGCGCGCTCGACGCTGCCGCTGCCGCACCGCCTCGGCCTGTGGATCGGCGCCCACATCCTGCCCTGGCTCAAGGTCTCCGGCCGCGGCCTCAAGATCCAGGCCTCGGACAACATCGAGATGCTGCGCGAGCTCGGCCGCGATCCCCTGGTCATCAAGGAATCCCGGATCGACGCGATCCACGGCCTGGTCGACTTGATGGACGCCGCCCTCGCCGCCGCGCCGCGCATCGAGACGCCCCTGCTGCTGCTCTACGGCGCCAAGGACGAGGTCGTGCCCGAGGGGCCCTCGCTCCAGTTGTGGCGGGACCTGCCCGAGGCCGCGCGCGGCCGCCAGCGCCGGGCGCTCTACCAGGACGGCTGGCACCTGCTGCTGCGCGACCTGGAGGCCGAGGTGGTGCTCAACGACATCGCGCAATGGATCGCCGACGACCGGGCACCGCTGCCCTCCGGCGCCGAGGCCAAGGCCCTGGCACGGCTTATACCAAGGAGCGCCGAGGCGGAGTGAGGCCGGGTTCCCCTGGCCTGTGATCGAACCTTGCGCTATGGTCCGGCGCGCCTTAAGTCCTGTGGCATGGACCCGTAGCTCAGCTGGATAGAGTGCTGCCCTCCGAAGGCAGAAGTCACAGGTTCGAATCCTGTCGGGTCCGCCATTTTATTTTATTATTTCGTATACTTACGCGCCGCGTTGCATTCCGCGAACCGCCCCGGAACGATCGGGCGGGCGTGGGGTAGGCAAAGGCCCCCTTTTCGAGCGGCCAGACTTAATACCCCAGACTCATACAAAGGAGCGCGCGGGCTTGGTTCGAGGCGTCGCAAAGCCTCGGCGCGATCCGCTGCGGGCCCTTAGCTGTCCTCTTCCTCCTGGTCCTCCGACTCCAACTTACGCAACAGTGCCCAGGGCAGAATGACGGTCAGGAGGAGACCCACGAGAACGCCAAGGGCGATCAAGACCGCGGTCATGAAAGATTGAAGATAATCCCCGCGAGTCCCAGCACCAGGACGACGGCCCCGATGATCGACGCCACCAATGCGACATATTTCTGCTCAAAGTCATGTGCCATCACGATCGAACCCTATTCAAACTGTGTTTCGAAGACCAGCATAGACGAATCGCCACCGAACCAAACCCCTAAAACGGTTCGCCCTGGAAGGCCAATCTTCGACACGGGAGCTCACGTCCCGGCAAGGCCCACATAAATGGCCCCAACAGATTCTTCCGGGCGGCCGGAGCGCGGACCGGCGGCGACCGCGACGCCGCCGACATCGCCATGATCCGCGCGATCGCCGCCCCGATCGAAATCCGCCACCATCGCCTTCGAGTCGCCGAAACGGCCCGGATTCGCTGCCGTCCCCCAGGCGCGCGCGTCGCTTGTGGGAAAAACTGCGGCGACACCTGATCCTGGGTACGACGTCCGGACGCGCGTCGGTGTCGTCGCTCCCCGGGTCTGGGACACGCCGATTCTTTGTATTTGCTCGTCGAACTTCACGATGGTCACCAGAAACATGATGACCGCGAAGGCGAGGAGCGCCAGTGCGACGGCGATGTTGCGCGAGTCTCGTGGAGTCCGCCGTGCCGGGGGCCGTGCGGGGGGCCGTGCCGGGGGCCGCGTTACGCGCTCGGCGCCGAAACCAGATTCCCCGGATGACTCTTCCCTGTTTTCGACAACCATCGCATGACCGGTGTCTCGGGATGGGTCCGGCCCCGCGCCGGTATGGTGGACCACTGTTCGCCCCTTCGTCAGTCCGCGGCGCGGCTTCGGTCAAGCGCCGCCACGGCCCGATTTCCTTAATGATTCAAAGTCGATAACACGCAAAGCCTTAGGTCTCTTGTGGTTTAGCCGGAGGTAAAACACAATTTTAACATGGCTCTGCCACAACTGATCCCGCCATGGGCGTGCAATATCATTTTGATCATGTTATATGAAAAACAACCGGCTTGATAATGCGCCAAAAGCCGGGCGGCCGGCCGAAGGATGGCCGGTCTCCCATCTGGCGGGTAACAGGACGCGTTTCTTCCGAATGGGGGATAAGGGGACGATGACCCGCGGACCAGTTTGGGAAGCGATAGGGGTGTTCCAAGACGAACCATCCCCATGGGCACGGCGGTCGACGGCCGGCTGATGTCGGGATTCGATGGATCCGACAGGAGTGTCCTGGTCGGGCGCCGCCCGGTGGCGCGCGCGGTTGGCGCCGCGACCGGCCGCGTGGCGGTGTGGGCGGACGAGCCCGGGGCGCCGTCAACAGCCTATGCCGGAGATGACGCGCGGACCCCGGCGAAGGCCGTCCTGGTGGCGGACCTCGGCTACTTGGGCGCGATGGCGGCCGTCTACGCGGTGATCTCGCCCAGCGGCACGGTTACCGGCCACGGCCACGGGGGCCGGCGTCGCCGGCATCCTTGGGGGCCTCCTCGGCGGCGCGATATCGCTGATGCTCGACCGGCGCCATGGCGAATTTGTCCGTCAACGGTTGGCTTGCGGGGGGCTCCGGTCGTGGGTTCAGACGGTCGACCGCGATCGCGGGACACCTGCGTGCCGTATCTTGAAGCGCCAGGCGGCGCGCGGGGTTCACGTTCAAGAGGCCGGACACACGGGCCGAATTTGCTTGACGGCGTGACCCCTGGCATGAAATTCCTGAACCGATCGGGTGACACGGCGCGGCAAAAAAGTTAGGTCCTTGGAATTCGGACAGGCGGCCCTAGGGTTAAGTTCCGGCGGGCCGCTTTTGGAGATAAGGGTGAATACGAGATGGTCGTAGTAATCGTACTGGTTTTGGTCACCATCGGCACTGTCCTGTTTCACTTTCTGGCTCCCACGATAGGGTGGTGGTGGACGCCGATCGCCTCGAATTGGGGTTTCATCGATACCACGATCATCATCACGTTCTGGGTCACCGGAGCGGTTTTCGTCGCGGTCCTTGGGTTCATGGCCTATTGCGTCTACCGCTTCCGTTACCAGAAGGGCAGGCGGTCGGCGTACAAGCCGGAAGACAATAAGCTGGAGCTGTGGCTCACCGGGTTGACCGCGCTGGGCGTGGTGGTGATGCTGACGCCCGGCTTGTTCGTATGGAATCAATTCATCACGGTCCCGGAAGATGCGGACGAGTTCGAGGTCATGGCCCAACAGTGGCAGTGGAGTTACCGCTTTCCGGGCGAGGACGGCATTTTGGGCACCACTTCTCCCCGGTTTATCGACGACGATAATCCGTTTGGTGTCAATCCGAACGACGCCAACGGGCAAGACGATATTCTGATCGACGACTCCGAATTGCATCTGCCGCTCGATCGGCCGGTCAAGGTGTTGCTCCGCTCCATCGACGTCCTGCACAATTTTTCCGTGCCCCAGTTCCGAGCCAAAATGGATATGGTGCCGGGCACGGTCACCTACTATTGGCTCACCCCCATCCGGGCCGGGACCTTCGATGCCCTGTGCTTTGAGTTGTGCGGCGTTGGGCACCATGCCATGCGCGGCACGGTCGTGGTCGAGACGGAGAGTGAATTCGAGGCTTGGCTGGGAGAGTATTCGACCTTCGCGCAGTCGATGGCTCGAGCCGGAAACGGCGCCGAGAAGGTCTTGAATTTGGTCTCGCGCGAGGTCGAAGCGACCTCCGTGGAAAAGAAATCAGCACAATGAGACACCGTCCGGCGAGACACCGTCCGGCGAGACTCCATCCGGCGAGACACCGTCCGGCGAGACTCCATCCGGCGAGACTCCGTCCGGCGAGACACCATCCGACAGTGTCTCATGAAATCGAGGTGAAGAGGGTGTTCCGATGACCAGTATCACGCCTGCCCAGGCCGAGTTAATTTCGCCCGCCGAAGTCGAAGACGTCGAACTCTATCATCCGAAAACCTGGGTGACGAAGTACGTCTTCAGTCAAGATGCCAAGGTCATCGCCATCCAGTACTCTTGTACGGCGATCGGGATCGGTCTGGTGGCTCTGGTGTTGTCGTGGTTGATCCGGCTGCAACTGGGGTTCCCGGACAGCTTCGACTTTATCTCGCCCTCGGACTACTACCAGTTCATCACCATGCACGGCATGATCATGGTGATCTACCTGCTCACGGCGCTGTTCCTGGGGGGCTTCGGCAACTATCTCATCCCGCTGATGGTCGGCGCCCGCGACATGGTGTTCCCCTACGTCAACATGCTGAGTTACTGGATCTATCTGCTCGCCGTGCTGGTCCTGGTGGCGAGTTGGTTCGTGCCGGGCGGGCCGACCGGCGCCGGCTGGACCCTGTACCCACCCCAGGCCATCCTCTCGGGCACGCCGGGGTCGGATGCCGGGATCATCTTGATGCTCGTCTCGCTCGCGCTGTTCATCATCGGGTTCACCATGGGTGGCCTGAACTATGTGACCACGGTGTTGCAGGCCCGCACGCGGGGGATGACGTTGATGCGCATGCCCCTGACGATCTGGGGCATTTTTACCGCCACCGTGCTCGCCCTGTTGGCCTTTCCCGCGCTCTTCGTGGCCGCGGTGATGATGACTTTGGACTCTATGCTGGGCACCAGCTTCTTCATGCCGTCCATCGTCGAGATGAACGAATACCTCGAGTACGGCGGCGGCAGCCCGATCCTGTTCCAGCACCTGTTCTGGTTCTTCGGCCATCCGGAGGTCTACATTGTTGCGCTGCCGGCGTTCGGCATCGTCTCCGATCTGCTCAGCGTTCATTCGAGAAGGCACATCTTCGGCTATCGGATGATGGTCTGGGCGATCGTGGGGATCGGCGCGCTCAGCTTCGTGGTGTGGGCGCACCACATGTACGTCAGCGGCATGAACCCGTGGTTCGGGTTCTTTTTCGCCACCACCACGCTGATCATCGCCGTTCCCACCGCCATCAAGGTCTACAACTGGACGCTGACCCTGTGGCACGGCAACATCCGCCTCACGCTCCCGATGCTGTTCGCCCTTGCCTTCATCGTCACCTTCTTGAACGGCGGCATCACGGGCCTGTTCCTCGGCAACGTCGTCGTGGACGTGCCGCTGTCGGACACCATGTTCGTGGTCGCCCACTTTCATATGGTGATGGGCGTGGCGCCGATCCTGGTCATCTTCGGGGCGATATACCATTGGTTCCCCTTGATCACCGGGCGGATGATGAACCAGGCCATGGGCCAGTTTCACTTTTGGGTCACCTTCATCGGGGCCTATGTGATCTTCCTGCCGATCCACTATCTGGGCTTTCTCGGCGTGCCGCGCCGGTACTTCGAAATGGGAGACACCAGCTTCATCCCGGAGTCGGTCGCGTCGCTGAACGCGTTTGTCACCGTTGCGGCATTGATCGTAGGCTTTGCCCAGTTGGTGTTCATGTACAACCTGTTCTGGAGCGCTTCGAAGGGTAAGGTCGCCGAGCGCAACCCGTGGCAGGCCACGACGCTGGAGTGGCAGACTCCCGAAATGCCGCCGGCGCATGGCAACTTCGGCGAAACGCTTCCGGTGGTCTATCGCTGGGCCTACGAGTACGGCGCCCCAGGCTATGACGAGGACTTCGTGCCGCAAAATCAGCCGCCGATCGGGGCCTCCGCCGAAACCGGTGGTGACGGCGTTCCCGACGGCGCCGCCCAGCCGGCGAAATAGGAACGGCTGATGGACCGGGCGGTCACCCGGATGGCCCCGCGACGCGCCGAGGGATGTAAGGCATGAGCATCTTCCGTGCGCTGATGGAAAAGCCGTGGATGGTCGAGGGTGTCATCGACGACGTTTACGGTGTCGATCACAAGTCGCTGCCCACCGCGAAGTTTGGCCTCAGGGTGTTTCTCGTCGTGGCCACGGTGGTGTTCTCGCTCATCGTCGTGACTTATTTCGAACGGATGTTGGTTCCGGATTGGCGCGCCTTGCAGATACCCTTGGTGTTGTGGCCGAACACGGCCCTGCTGATCCTGAGTAGCATCGCCCTGCAATGGGCGCGGGTCAGCGCGGACCGGGGGCGGCTGGACGGCGTGAAATCCGGCCTGCTTTTGGGGGGTGTTTTTGCCTTCGCCTTCCTGGTCGGGCAGCTCCTTGCGTGGCGGCAGCTGATCGATCTCGGATATTTCGTGGCGACCAACCCCGCCAACGCCTTTTTTTACCTGATCACCGCGCTGCACGGTCTGCACCTGCTGGGTGGCCTGGTGGCCTGGGCCAGGACCTCGGCCAAGGTGCGGCGTGGGGTCGCGCTGGATCGATTGCGCTTGAGCGTGGAGCTGTGCGCCATTTACTGGCACTTCCTGCTCGTGATCTGGTTGATCTTATTCGGCCTGCTGTGGTTTACGTGAAGAGGACGAAGAGCACATGTCACAATCTGCCCTGACAGAGACAGCCAATACCCTCGCGCCTGACGGCTTGCAAGGCGTCGTCGCCGATTGGTCCTCCGACCAGCGGGCGTTCAAGCGCGTCCCCTGGGGCAAGGCCATGATCTGGATCTTCCTCCTCAGCGATACCTTCATCTTCACCTGTTTCCTGCTCTCCTACATGATGGTGCGGATGTCCACGACGGTGCCGTGGCCCAACACCAGCGAGATCTTCGCGTTGAGCTTCGGGGGCGAACCGATTCCGCTCATCCTGATCGCCATCATGACCTTCATCTTGATCAGCAGCAGCGGGACGATGGCCATGGCCGTCATGTTCGGCTATCGGCAGGATCGTGTTAAATCCGCGATTCTGATGCTGGTGACCGCGGCATTCGGCGCAACCTTCGTCGGCATGCAGGTCTTCGAGTGGACCAAGCTGATCGTGGAGGAAGGCGTCCGTCCCTGGGGCAACCCCTTCGGCGCGTCCCAGTTCGGCTCGGTCTTTTTCATGATTACGGGCTTCCACGGCTTTCACGTCTCGGTCGGCGTGGTTTTCCTGATCATCACCGCCCGAAAAGTTTGGCGGGGAGATTTCGACACCAACAGGCGAGGCTATTTCACCAGCAGGAAGGGAGACTACGGGGCGGTCGAAATCATGGGCCTGTATTGGCACTTCGTCGATCTGGTGTGGGTCTTCATCTTCGCGGTATTTTATCTCTGGTAGGGGACGAACATGGCACACGCCGAAGGACAACAGCATCCGATCAGCGGTTATTTCAAGGTTTGGGGATGGCTGTTCGTTCTCAGCGCCTTATCGTATTCGGTCGACTACTTCCAGGCCGAGAGCTATCTCCGGTGGACTCTGATTCTCGTGTTCATGATGATGAAGGCCGGGCTGATCGTCGCCTTCTTCATGCACATGCGCTGGGAGCGGTTGGCCCTGTCGTATGCCATTTTGATTCCACCGGTGCTGGTGTTGGTGTTTGTGTTCCTCATGACGTTCGAAGCGGACTACACCTTCTTCACCCGAGGCTCATTCTTCGCCGCCGGATCCTAGACCCGATCCCGAGAATCCGATCTGCCGTGGATTCGAAGAGGCCGGCGCGCGTCAGCGTCAGCGCGCCACGACCTTGCGGTACAGATGCCAGGTCGCGTGTCCGAGCACCGGCAGCGCAACGGCGAGGCCGACGAAAAACGGCAAGGAACCAAGCAACAGAACGCCGGCGACGATAACGCCCCATGCCGCCATGGTCACCGGGTTCGCGGTAACCGCTCTGATCGACGTTTGAACCGCCGTCATGACGCCGACGTCGCGGTCCAGAAGCATCGGAAACGACACCACGCTGAAGGTGAACACCACGACGGCGAAAAGGAAGCCGACGCCGGTGCCCACGACGATCAGCGCCCAACCGGCGGGGGTCGTGAGGACCTGGCCGGCGAACCCGGCGATCGATTCCGGCACGGCGCCGCCGAAGGTTTGCCCATAAATGGCCCACGCCGCGGCCAACCAGGTGAAATAAACGGCCATCAGAATGACGCCGAGTATCGCGATCGAGCGGAACGCCGGGAATCGGAAGACGTCGAACGCGTGGACCCGCGAGATATCCAAGCCTTGCTCGCGGCGCCGGCTGAGCTCGTACATGCCGACCGCGACCAACGGGCCGATCAGCGTGTATCCGGCAAGCAGCGGGAAGACCAGTGGCAGCACCTCGTATCCGGCGTAAATCCGGGCGGCAACGAGTGTGACGATGGGGTATATCAAACACAGAAAAATCAGGTGGGTCGGCATCGCCTTGAAGTCGGCGAGGCCACTGATTAAAGCCTCCCTGAGATCCGCCAGCCCGATGGTTCGGACAATCGGCTGAAAGTGGCTGGCTTCTGCATCGGCGATCGCCCTCTGGTCTGACATGGCCGTCTCTCCTCAACAGCTGAAACCGACTTGGCCGAGGAGGACGTCGTGGACCTGTCCCCTGGTCCGACGCCACCGGCAAACCAAGCCTCGAACGCGTCTCGACCCCCGGCACCTCGACCCCCCGCACCTGAAGGGTCGCCGGGGTGAATTTTCATCGCCTCCGCCTGCGAGGCCGGAACCGCGGCGGACCCATTCCGGCCCCGTGCCTCCAGACCAACACCGACCTGCACGTCTTCCCGGTGCGCACACCGAGACGCTTCCATCGCGTGTGTGCCCCCGGGCCGATGGCCCAGGACTCTAATATTAGCAAGCGTACGGTCCGAGTCGGGACATATTCAACCATGAAAATATTATGGGTATGCGATCGGCGATCTGATCAGTTTGTAGGTAATATCCGGTTTCCACGATGGTGAAGTCCCAAGCTCGCTCGAAAATTTGGCCCGGGGGGCGCGGTCTCGCCGGGGTTTCGTAAAACCCCGGCGGCGGTTGCCGCCGGCATCGGCACGGCCATGCGCCAGGGCGCGGTGAGGACCGATCACCCGGTTCGGCTTTAGCCAGACCTCGAAGCGCCGGTCAGTCGCGCTTGACCAGCAGGGTGAAGCGGTAGCGGGATTCGGCGCCGCCGGCCTGAATCTCGTTGGCGCCGAAGCGCAAGGGGGCGATCAGGTCCTCCTCGAAATCAGCCACGCGGCGGTCGTTGACCAGGGTGCCCAGCGGACTGCCCAGGTCGCGCACCACCAGTTGGCCCTCGCGGTCCTCGATGGCGAAGTGCTGGGCGGCCAGGTGAAAGGTCTCCCCCGCCTGCAGCGAGAGCTCGACCGGCCCGATGCGCGTGTGCTCGCCGGGCAGCACCCGGCGCCCGATCCGGAACGGCAGGGACTCCACCGGCAGGCCGTCCTGGCCGATCTGGCTCTCCACCGCCGGCGAGCCGGGCAGCAGCCGCAACTCGCCGACTTCGGCCATGGCGACCCCGTCCTCGTGGAGCGCGCCTTCGCCGATCCGCCGATCGGCGTCGCCCAGCCGTTCGCACAGCATCTTGAGAATCCTCAAGGCGAGTTTGTCCTTGCCGCCGAAAGCGGCGAGGAACTGCTCCTTGGCGATCCGCGACACCTTGGCGTCGCTGACCACGCGGATCGTGGCCGAGCGCGGCTGGTCCCGGATCACGCCCATCTCGCCGACGATCTGGCCGGCCCGGCGGGTGCCGAGCCGGATCCGGCGGTCGCCCGCCTCGCGCAGCACCTCGACCTCGCCGCCCAGGATCAGATAGACCGAATCGCTCGGCTCGCCCTCGCGGAACAGGATCTCGCCGGCCTTGATGTCTTGCTCTTTCACGGCGGCGCTCAGGATTTCGGCGCGGCGCCGATGCCGCGCCCGCCGCCGGTGATCGACAGCACCCCGGTCATGGTCCCACCCTTACAGCGATTCGAGAAACGCGATCAGCGCGGCGCGGTCCTTTTGGGCGAGCGCGCGCACGTTCTTGCGCGCCGCCCGCGCCTCGCCGCCGTGCCAGAGGATCGCCTCTATCAGGCTGCGCGCGCGTCCGTCGTGCAGGTAGGTGGCCACCCCCTGCCCGTCCGGTCCATCGCGACCCTGGCCCAGGCCCCAGAGCGGCGCGCTGCGCCATTCGCGCGCCATCGCGCCGCCGCCCGCATCCGCCAGGCCCTTGCCCATGTCGTGCAGCAGGAAATCCGAATAGGGGTAGAATTCGATCTCCGTCGCGCCCCCCGACGCCCCTGGCGACGCAACCGCGACCGCCCGCGGCACGTGGCAGGCCGGACAGCCGGCCGCGGCGAAAACCGCGCCGCCGCGGCGCACGAGGGAGTCGTCCAGCTTACGCCGGGGCGGCGCGCCGAGGTTTTCCAGGTAGCCGGCCAGATCCTCAGGCGCCATGCCGTCGTGAACGAAGCCGGCGGCGGTCGCCTTCCAGCCGAAGCGGCCGAGGCCCGCCGCGCCGCCCGCCATGCCGCCCGCCACGTCGCCCGCCACGTCGCCCTGGGCCCCGGCGACCTCGCCGAGGCGGCCCGAGATGCCGTCGCCGTCGCGGTCTTCGGGGTCGGCCCGGGCGCGCAGCGCGGCGTCCTCGATCGCCGCCACCAGGCCGGTGCCGATCACCGGCGGCGCGGCGCGCGCCGAGACTACGGTAGCCTCGGCGAGCGGTCCGGCGGTGAGCTCGGAGAGCGCGCTGCGCGGCAGGCGCAATTCGTAGGCCTCGC
>JACZVL010000235.1 GCA_022572685.1 Pseudomonadota bacterium | reverse complement strand
CATGTCACTCCCGCGAACGCGGGAGTCCAGGCGGCTCCATGGATTCCCGCTTTCGCGGGAATGACATGAGGTGGGGCGGCATTCTATAAGTGACTGAAAACAAACAATTCATTTCGGGCCGGACTCTGAGACTGAGACTAGCCAAACATGGGAATCGTTATCCCCAATCTCAGCTGCTAAACATTACGCTAGTTTCTTGCTCGGCAATGGTTTCTACGTGCCCCGCTGCACCGACGATGCACGCCACACCCAAGGCGCGACAAAGCTTCCCCGCCACATCCCGCGCTTGGCCTTTCGGGCCTCTTCCTCTGCGTTGACATAGTCGGTCGAATAACGCCGGTATGCCAGGGCCCACCCTGCCGATACCATTCTCCGGCCGATATCGATCCCGTTCGGAGAGAAGCATTTGGCGACGAGGCGGCCGTACCGATCCCGTTCGATACCCTCGCAGCGAATTTTGACGCCGGCCGTGAGGGCCTCGAGGGCGGCTAAAGCCATCGTGCCACACATTAGTTGTTGGCCGCGCCACCAGAACGTTTGGTCGAGTTCTGGGGCATCGATGCCGTGCAGCCTCACGCGCTCCCCTGCGACAATGATCGTGTCGCCGTCGATGATCCAAGCGGCGCCGGTGAGACAGTCGGCACGGGAGCTAGGCTTCGAGATGCCGGAGAGAATGACTACGAGACGTTTGAACATCCGTCTACCGTGTATTCACCTAACCTCTGGTTGTTCGAGCATAGATGGACTGGGTTACAGCTTCGTTTACGGGATGGGGGGGCTGACTGCCGCCGCGGCGCCCCACCTCGCCCGAGGCTTGCCTTGAGCCCGTCGCCGTTCCGGCAATAATGGGGCCGGTGGCTGGTTGGGGAAGGGGGGCCGGATGGCGGTGGCGGGCGAACGAATCTCGGCGAGTTCGACTATGTGATCGTGGGCGCGGGTTCGGCGGGCTGCGTGCTGGCCAACCGGCTGTCGGCCGACCCGGAGGTGCGCGTGTGCCTGCTCGAGGCCGGCGGCAAGGACAGCTACATCTGGATTCACGTGCCCATCGGCTACCTCTACACCCAGAACAACCCCAGGACCGACTGGTGTTTCAAGACCGAGGCCGAGGATGGCCTCAACGGCCGGGTGCTCAACTACCCGCGCGGCCGGGTGCTGGGCGGCTGCTCCTCGATCAACGGCATGATCTACATGCGCGGCCAGGCGCGCGACTACGACCACTGGCGCCAGCTCGGCAATCCGGGCTGGGGTTGGGACGAGGTGCTGCCGCTGTTCACCCGCGCCGAGGACTACTACCTCGGCGCCGACGCGGCCCACGGGTCGGGCGGCGAGTGGCGGGTCGAGGACATGCGCCTGCGCTGGGAGATCCTCGACGCCTTCCAGGCGGCGGCGGCCGAGCTCGGCATCCCCAAGACCGAGGACTTCAACCGCGGCGACAACGCGGGCTGCGGCTACTTCCACGTCAACCAGAAGCGCGGCGTGCGCTGGAACGCCGCCAAGGCCTTCCTGCGCCCGGTCCGGGACCGGCCCAACCTGACCGTGGTGACCCAGGCCCAGGCCACGCGCCTGCGCCTGGAGGGGCGCCGGGCGGTCGGGGTCGAGCTGCGCCTGCGCGGCGAGCGCGCCACCGTGGGCGCGCGGCGCGAGGTGATCCTGGCCAGCGGCGCCATCGGCTCGCCCCAGCTGTTGCAGCTCTCGGGCATCGGCCCGGGCGCGCTGTTGCGGGAACATGGCATTCCGGTGGTCCACGCGCTCGAGGGGGTCGGCGGCAACCTCCAGGACCACCTCCAGGTCCGCCTCGCCTTCAGGGTCAAGAACACCCGTACCGTCAACGAGCAGGCCAACAGCCTGTGGGGCCGTATCGGCATGGGGCTCGAGTACGCCCTGTTCAAGCGCGGGCCGCTGACCATGGCGCCCAGCCAGCTCGGCGCCTTCGCCAAATCCGACCCGGCGCTCGAGACCCCGGACCTGCAGTATCACGTCCAGCCGCTGTCGCTGGACAAGTTCGGCGAGCCGCTGCATGCCTTCCCGGCGTTCACCGCCTCGGTCGCCAACCTGCGGCCCGAGAGCCGGGGGACGGTGCATATCAAGAGCCCGGACCCCTTGGCCGCGCCCGCGATCCAGCCCAACTACCTCTCGACCGCGACCGACCGCCGCGTCGCGGCCGAGGCGATCCGGCTGACCCGGCGCATCGTCGCCGCCCCGGCGCTCGAGCGCTTCGAGCCGGAGGAGTTCAAGCCGGGGCCGGAGTTCCAGAGCGATGCGGAGCTGGCGCGCGCGGCGGGCGACATCGGCACCACCATCTTCCATCCGGTCGGCACCGCCAGGATGGGGGACGATGACTTGGCGGTGGTCGACGCGCGGCTGAGAGTGCGCGGCATCGAGCGCTTACGCGTCGCCGACGCCTCGGTCATGCCGCGCATCACCTCCGGCAACACCGCCGCCCCGACCATGATGATCGCGGAAAAAGCCGCCGACATGATCAAGCAAGACCGGCACGCTTAAACGACAAGATTCACCACAGAGGCACAGAGAACCAGAAAGAGTCACCACGAAGGCACGAAGGCCCAAAAAAAATAATTTGGTTGCGCGCTACGCGCGCTGAAAACCTTCTTCGCGTTCTTTGTGCCTTCGTGTCTTCGTGGTGACCCTATTCTTGTTGGTTCTCTGTGCCTCTGTGTCTCTGTGGTGATTTTTGTGTTGGCGTGCGGTTTCGCTTCAGGTGAAGGCTTTGAAGGCGATGATGGTGAAGGTGTCCTTGACCCCGGGGAGGGTCTGCACGCTCTCGGTCACGAAGTGGCCGATGTCGGCGTCCGCCGGCAGGTAGCACTTGATCAGCAGGTCGTACTCGCCGGAGGTCGAATAGACCTCGGAGACCTGCTCGACCGCCTGCACGGCCTCGTCGGCCACCTGGTAGGCCTGGCCCAACTCGCACTTGACCATGACGAAGATGGTTTGCATGGCGGGGTCGCTCCTGTTGCCGCTCGGGCGCCATGATACCCCATTCGCGGGCTTCGCCAACGGCGAACCTCGACGCGGGGCCTCGGCGCGGCCGGGCTTAACCCACCGCGGAAGTCCGTCGTGAGTGCCCGGTCCTACGAATCGAACCGGGAACGGCCTCGCGCAGTCGACGTGGTTCAGCTTCGGCGCCGACCAGTTTTCTTGGATTCTTTCACAAACCAGATTTTCGGCTTTCCCTTCACTCCGGCACCCTTCATGACCTCCTTTAGACGTGCCGACGCCGCAAAACTCTCGGCTCGCTTCCGCGTTTTGAAGTCGTGGTAGACGGTGACGTCGCTGGGATCATCAAGCGTCTGATAGACGCCGTCTCCGATGACCCCCATGCCCTGGCGCTCGACATCAAACGCGTCGTAGGCTTTTCGCCAAGTTCTAAAGTCTTTTACCGAATGGCGAACGTACATCCGTACCATGCTGCCCTCCCTGTGCATGTCCAAATGAATTATGGAGTTTTTCACGTTGTTGCCGGTTCGGCAAGCTGGACCGCCCGCCTTTCGGCGCTGACTGGCTGAGGACGGCTGTTCCCCAAGTAATACCAAAGGTCCTTAATATTGACTCATAGAGACGGCTTCCCAAGGCTTTCGGCAAGGAGCGCGTGGCGTGGCGATGCGGGGCATCGCGAGCCATGGGCGACGCCGCCCGAAAGCCTTGGGAAGCCGCCTTCGGTCGCGCGGGCGAACCGCCGGGGGGCGTCGGGAAGCCTTGACGATGTCCCGCATCGCCCGCGGCTCCCCTCCTGCCCGGCGGATCGCCCGCGCGATCTCTATGGGTCAATATTAAGGACCTTTGGTATAACCGGCACGCGAGTCGGCTTCGTGCTTTCAGGGCGTCGAATTTTCAGCCGAGACA
>JACZVL010000234.1 GCA_022572685.1 Pseudomonadota bacterium | reverse complement strand
CCGGGCCGAGCTCGACCAGCAGCACCGGATCGGGTGCGCCCATGCGCGCCCAGGTGTCGGCGCACCACAGGCCGATCAGTTCGCCGAACATCTGGGACACCTCGGGCGCGGTCACGAAATCGCCGCGCGCGCCGAAGGGATCGCCGGTCATGTAGTAGCCGGCCTCCGGGTCGGTCAGCGCCGCGGCCATGTAGTCGGCGACGGTGATCGGACCGTGTCGCGCGATCCGTTCGGCGATCCGGTCGCCGAGCGCGGTCATGGGCCGCCCGCCCGATTCAGGCGCGCGCGCGGCGCGCCCAGATCGCCAGGCCCAGCCCGGCCAGCAGCAGGGGCAGCGACAGCACCTGGCCCATGGTGACGCCGCCGGCCAGGAACCCGAGGTAGGCATCGGGTTCGCGGAACTGCTCGACCAGTATGCGCGCCAGCGCGTAGCCGATCAGGAAGGCGCCGGTGAGTGTGCCTTCGCGTTCGAGCGCGCGCCGCCGCACCAGCACGTAGAGCACCAGGAACAGGACCAGGCCCTCGAGCGCGGCCTCGTAGAGCTGGCTCGGATGGCGGGCCAGCGGCCCGCCGTGGGGGAACACCATGGCCCAGGGCACCTCGCTGGGCCGGCCGAACAGCTCGCCGTTGACGAAGTTGGCGATGCGCCCCAGGAACAGCCCGATCGGCGCCGCGACGGCGACGATGTCGGTGAGCGCGAGCAGCCGGATTCCGCGCCGGCGGGCGAAGGCGATCTCGGCCACCGCGACCCCCAGGAGCCCGCCGTGGAACGACATGCCGCCCTGCCAGACCATCAGGATCTCCTGTGGATTGGCGAGGTAGAAGCCGGGCTTGTAGAACAGCACGTAGCCCAGGCGGCCGCCGAGTATGATGCCCAGCGTCGCCCACAGCAGGAAGTCGTCGAAGGCCTCCTTGCTGACCTCCCGGGGCGGCCGGGTGGTCAGCCAGCGGCAGTACCACCAGGCCAGCAGCAGGCCGCCGATGTAGGCCAGCGAGTACCAGCGGATCGCGAGCGGCCCGAGCGAGATTGCGATCGGGTCGATATTGGGGAAGGTCAGGGCGGCGATCATCGATAGCGGTCCTTCGTGGCCAGGTGGTCGCGGACGTAGCGCCGCACGCCGTCCTCGAGCTCGGTGAACGGCCGCTCGAAGCCGGCCGCGCGCAGGCGCGCCATCGGCGCCTCGGTAAAATATTGGTACTTGTCGCGGATGTCCTCGGGCGTCGGCACGTACTCGATGTTCTCCGGCCGATCCATGGCCTCGAACAGCGCGCGCGCCAGATCGGCGAAGCTGCGCGCCTTGCCGGTGCCGACGTTGAACAGGCCGTTGACCCGGCGGTTCTCGAGCAGCCAGATCAGCACCTCGACGCAGTCTCCGACCCAGATGAAGTCGCGCATCTGGCCGCCGTCGGGATAGTCCGGGTTGTGGGACTGGAACAGCCGCGCCGGCTGGCCCGCGCCGACCTGCTGGAACAGGTGGTAGGCGACGCTCGCCTGGGCGCCCTTGTGGTACTCGTTGGGGCCGTAGGCGTTGAAGAACTTGAGCCCGGCCCACTGCACCGGCACCGGGCCGCCCTCGGCCAGGCGGCGCGCGACCCAGCGGTCGAACAGGTGTTTGCTCCAGCCATAGCCGTTGAGCGGCCGCAGCCGCGCCAGGTGCTCGATCGCGGCGTCGTCGTCGAAGCCCTGGGCGCCGTCGCCGTAGGTCGCCGCCGAGGAGGCGTAGAGGAACTGCTTGTTGTGCTCGGCGCAGAAGCGCCACAGCCAGGTCGAGAGCCGGAAGTTGTTCTCGGCCAGCGCGTCGGCGTCGCGCGCCGTGGTGTCGCTGATCGCGCCCAGATGAACCAGCGCGCGCACCCGGTTGGCCACGTCGCCGAGATATTCCAGAATCTGGTCCGGCGGCACCAGGTCCTCGAGCTCGAGCTTGGCGATGTTGCGCCACTTGTCGCCCTGCCCCAGGTGGTCGCAGATAGCGATTCGCTCGCCGCTCTCGGTCAGCGCCGCCGCCAGGTTGGAGCCGATGAAGCCGGCGCCGCCGGTTATCACGATCACGCTGGGATGCCTCTCTTGCTGCGCGGGAGTTCCCGCGCCCCTTATAGAAGCCCGGGCGCGCGTCCGGCAAGCACGGGCTTCGGTTGATGGCGTGGGCGTCAGGGGCCATACTTGGCCACCCGCGCGTTTCCGCTGAACCCCCGATAACCGAGGCGAAGCCGCCATGCAAACCCAGAACCGCCTGCTCGACGATCTCGCCCGCGTGGCCACCGGCGCCCTCGGGGTCGCGGCCGGCATGCGCGCGGAGATCGAGGCCCGCCTGCGCGACCAGTTCGAGCGCGCTCTCTCGGGCATGGACCTGGTGAGCCGCGAGGAGTTCGACGCGGTCAAGGCGATGGCCGCCAAGGCGCGCGCGGAGCAGGAGGACCTGGGCGCGCGCCTGGCCGCCCTCGAAGCGCAACTCGGCAAGGCGCCGAAACCCAAAAAGGCCGCCAAGAAAGTCGCCGCCAAGAAGGCCTGAGTCCGGCTCCAAGGTTATCCACACCTTCCGCCGCGATTCTCCAGACAGGACTCTTGCGCCAGCAAAACGAATTGGGCACGCTACATCTTGTAGCCTTCGTATTTGTGGACGCCATATATCGGTGTCGTAGGGGAGCCGCAGGTCATGCCCATCAGTGTCGAGGCGCCGTTCGCACGGTCCTCCAATCCGATCGACGTGGTCGAGGAGCTGGTCGGCGCCAACGACTGGACCTTCTCGCGCCACAGCGACAGCGAGCTGATGTTCGAGGTCGCGGGCCACTGGTCCGGCTACCAGATGTACTTCCTCTGGCAGCACGACATGGGCGCCCTGTTCTTCTCCTGCCAGCTCGAGCTGCGGGTGCCGGAGACCAAGCGGCCGCAGGTCTTCGAGCTCCTGGCCAGGGTCAACGAGAACCTCTGGATCGGCCATTTCGACCTGGTCTCGGAGGGCGCGGCGCCGGTCTACCGGCACACCGTGCCGCTGCGCGGGACCGCCGGGGCCAGCGCCGAGCAACTCGAGGATCTGATCGACGCGGCGGTGGTCGAGTGCGAGCGCTTCTATCCGGCGCTCCAGCTGGTGGTCTGGGGCGGCCGCAGCATCGCCGACGCGCTGAGCGTGGCGCGCATGGACACCATCGGCCGGGCTTGATCGGAGCGTTTAATACCATGGACATCGGTGGCCCTCTGCTCCTGGTCGGCTGCGGCAAGATGGGCGGCGCCCTGCTCGACGGCTGGCTCGCCCAGGGCATGGCGGCCGGGAGCGTCACCCTGGTCGAGCCCCAGGCGGCGCCGAGCGCCCGCTTTACCACGCAAGGCGTCGGCGCGGTCGCGGCGGCCGGCGCGCTTGGTCCCGAGCTGGCGCCGGCGGTGGTGGTGCTGGCGATCAAGCCGCAGCAGATCGACGCCGCCCTGCCCGACTACGCCCGCTTCGCGCGGCCCGGCACGGTGTTCCTGTCGATCGTGGCCGGCAAGACGATCGGCAACTTCGAGGCGGTCCTGGGCGCCGAGGCGGCGATCGTGCGGGCCATGCCCAACACCCCGGCGGCGGTCGGCCGCGGCATGACCGTGCTCTGCGCCAACCGGCGCGTCAGCGCGGCCCAGCGCGAGGCCTGCGGCGGGTTGCTGGCGGCGGTCGGCGAGACCGCCTGGGTCGACGACGAGGCGCTGCTCGATCCGGTGACCGCGGTCTCGGGCGGCGGCCCGGCTTATGTGTTTCTCTTGATCGAGTGCCTGGCCGAAGCCGGGGCCGCCGCCGGGCTGCCGGCGGATCTGGCCATGCGCCTGGCGCGGGTCACCGTGGCCGGCGCCGGCGAGCTGGTACACCAGGCCGAGGCGCCGGCCGCCACCCTGCGCAAGAATGTGAC
>JACZVL010000052.1 GCA_022572685.1 Pseudomonadota bacterium | reverse complement strand
CACGCGCGCCTATCCCGCGCTCCACCCCGGCGCAGCACCCAAGGGCGCCGATCTAGACGCCTTTGCCATCACCCAGGTCCCCGGCGAGCCCACCGCCCGCGCCTGCCTCGCCGCCTGCCTCGAGCTGATCCTGAGCGGCGAAGCCGCAACGCCGGCCGGCCGCCAACAGGTCGAGGAGCTGGCCCAGGCGATCGCGGTGCTGCACGCGCAGATGGCCAAGACAGTCCTCGCCGCCGTGCAAACGGCTCAGGCGAGGGGACCATCGCAACAGAGTCAACAACAGTGGGTAAACCCGACCGGTGGAGCTCTGAGAGGTACTGATCCACTGTATGGCGACGGTACTTTCGGCGCGACGCGTCGCCGAAAAAACGGCACCACTTATTCGCACGAAGGCCAAGACTATCTGGCCACGTTGGGACAGGATGTTGTGGCCGTGACGGCCGGTGTCGTGTCGAAAATCGGATTTCCTTATATCAATAACACTCATTTCAAGTACATTGAAATCACGACGGCAAGCAAAGTACGAGTCCGACTTTTTTATGTCGATCCAGCATCTGGAATTGTCGTAGGCGCTCCGGTGATAGCGGGAACGATGATCGGAACTTACCAAAGCCTGCAATCGAAACTCCCAAGCATACCCGAGCACGTGCATGTGGAGGTGATAGTTGGTGGAGTACCCGTCGATCCTCGGCAATTCATTCCTTAGGACTCGAAATTTGATGCGAAGTGTCCAGGCGTTGCTGTTGTCGTCAATTTTGTTTGCCTTGGGTCCCGTCGGGGAATCAAACGCCGCCGTTGCCGAGTGCGATGCGGTCGAGTTTCACCGATTTAACGTGACGCCCAATGATATCACGTACAATCGGCTGCTTTGTATTGGATTGCGCGAGTTGGCCCAAAACCGGCCGCGTGCTGCGGCCGGTTCGTTTCGAGAAGCATTGGATCTTTGGTTCTTGGAACGCCCGAATTTCGATCTTCTATCCAGGTATGCGTTGGCATTGCATCGGAGCGGGGAGCGGGCGGCCGCACGCCGGACCCTGCGGGTCGCGGCGCTCACATTAGAGGTCTATTTTGGCGTGAGCCGGTGTGAGGAGACCGAGGACGATGTCGCGCTCGTGATACCCAAACTCAGAGCCGTTGAACCGGAGGTCCGGGAAGCGGCTAGAAGAGTCATGTGCGGCGCCGCATTTGACAGCTATTTGGGCGGTGCGGATTTGGACAAACTGTACCGCTCGCTTGAGCTTTTGGAACTTCACTATCGAATCAAGAGGGAAATTGAACAGGAGTAGTTGCGCCGCCGGTAATGCACGCCCTCGATCAGTCGATCGCGACCTTTCAGGAGGCCCACCGCCTGCGCCCCTGCCCGATTTCGAGCGCACGGCGCTTGCGGAGTTGCAGCGCGCCCTGGCCGAGGCGCACAAGCAGTGCTTTACGGTTTCGGGCCTGGGCGTGGTGACCGGCGGGCGGTTTCAGGTCTCGCTGACCTGTCCGGACGACGTAAGGCACAATGTCTTCGAGCTCGGCGGGCACCTGCCGCGCGCACCGCGCCCTCAATCGATCATGGCTTCGCGGGTTTCCTCGTCGATGTCGCCGTCGGGGCCGGGGAAGGTCGGGTAGAGGCCGAGCACCCGGCCGCGCTGCTGAATGAGACCCAGTACGGAATCGATATAGGGGGTCTCGATGCCGACCAGGCGGCCCATCTCCTGCACCGCGGTGACCAGGGCGTCGATCTCCATCGGCCGGCCGCGCTCCAGGTCCTGGAGCATGGATGTCTTGTGGGCGCCGACCTCGGCGGCGCCGTTGATGCGGCGGTGCACGTCGACCCGGAAGTGGACGCCCAGCGCCTCGCCGATCGACTGCGCATCGAGCATCATGGAGCGCGAGGTCTTCTGGCTCGAGGAGCTCGGCATCGCCCAGGCGCTCTGGGTCTTCGAGGTCGCGAACTTCGGCCCCTTCCTGGTCGAAAGCGACGCCAAGGGCAACTCCCTGTTCGAACGGAACAACCGCGCCCTGGCGGCCCGCATCGACGCCCTCTACCAAGGCCTGAAACCCCCCGCGCTGCACCGCTACGGCGAAACCGACGACCGCAAGGACGAGCTGATTTAGCGCGCCGTGGTCGGATCGAACATCTTGCCGATCTCGGTGATGCGGGTGGCCGGGAAGCCGCTGATCTCGGCGTGACGGTGGATGACCTCCTCGTTCTCCGCCAGGTAGACGCAGAAGGTCTGGTCGGCGGCGACGTAGGAATGGATCCACTGGATCTTGGGCGCCAGTTGGGCCAGGGCCTCGTTCGACTTGGCGGCCGCGCCTTTGAGTTGCTCCCGCTCGAAGGAGCCCACTTCGGGAATCTCCCGCTCGATGATGTAGCGTTTCATGTCCATCTCCCTTGGTTGGTTGTCCGAGATTCGGCGAGGCCGGCAGACTAGCTCGCCGGCGGACCCGCTTTCAAGTTCAGAAACTGAACTAGACCGACCCCCGGGTTCTGTTATTCTGGTGGCCGGGAAAGGGGAGACATCATGGCCAAAAATGGCGGATACCATCAGTTTTGCCCGGTGGCGATGGCCTCCGAGGTGCTGTGCAGGCGTTGGACCGTGGTGTTGCTGCGCGAGCTCCTGGCCGGCAGCACGCGCTTCAACGACCTGCGCAAGGGGGTGCCGCGCATGTCGCCGGCGCTGCTGTCTACGCGGCTCAAGGAACTCGAGCGGGCGGGTATCCTGGAACGGCGGGCGACCCCGGACCGCAAGGTCTTCGATTATGTGTTGACCGAGGCCGGGCGCGATCTGCGCGGCGTCGTCATGGGAATCGGCATTTGGGGCCAGCGCTGGGTCGAGGCCCAGGTTTCGCTGAAGAATCTCGATCCCTCGCTGCTGATGTGGGACATGCGCCGGAACCTCGATCCGACGCCGATGCCGGACCGCAAGTGCGTGGTTCAGTTTCTATACCCGGAACTCCCCAAGGCGCGGCGGAATTACTGGATGATCATGACCCCGCCCGACGACGTCGACCTCTGTTCGGTCGACCCCGGTTTCGACGTCGATCTCTACGTGACCACGGACCTCAAGACCATGACCGCGATCTGGATGGGGGTCTCGAAGGTGAGGCGTGAGATCGAGGCCGGCCGCCTGGTCCTGACCGGCGACCGGGGGCTGGCGCGGCGGATGCAGACCTGGCTCGGCCTCAGCCCCTTCGCCGCGGAGCCCAAACGCGTCAGCGGGTGACGCGAGGCTCGAAGCTGGGGTCCAACAAAGCTGGGGTCAGGTCTTGCATTGCCACATTTTTCACCGCCGCCGAAATGGGGCCCCGAATGTGGCCCCGAATGTGGCAATGCAAGACCTGACCCCAGCTTGAATGGTTCTAATCCGGCCGCCGGCTTTCTTGGCGCAGGCTGTAGCTGTTGCCGGCGAAGATCAGCACCGCGCCGATCAGCACCGCGAGCTCGAAGTCCTCGGCGTAGAGCAGGAACCCGATCAGCGCCACGAACGGCAGGCGCAGGAACTCGAAGGGCAGGATGAAGGCGATGTCGGCGGCGGCGAGCGCGTGGCTCAGCGCGTAGTGCGCCGACAGCCCGGTCAGGCCCAGCAGCACCAGGAACGGCCAGTCGCCGGGCGCCACCGGGGTCCAGACGAAGACCGTGGCCAGGGCGCCGATCAGGGTCTGCATCGCGGCCATGTAGAACACGATGGCGAGTGGCGAATCGCTGCGGGTCAGCCACTTGGTGATCACGTTGGTGGCGCCGAAGCAGAAGGTGCAGACCAGCATCAGCAGCGCCGCGGTGCTGACCACCGCGACGCCGGGGCGCAGGATCACCAGGATGCCGAGGATGCCGAACGCCAGGGCCAGCCAGCGGCCCCGGTTCATGCGCTCGCCCAGGAACAGCACGGCCAGGAAAATACCCCAGATCGGGGTGGTGAACTCGATCGCCGCCACCGTCGCCAGCGGCAACAGCGCGATGCCGACGATCCACAGGGTCTGGCCGGCGAAGTGCACCAGGTTGCGCGCCAGGTGGCCGCCCAGGCGCCGGGTCCGGACCCGGCCCCAGCCCTTGACCGAGAGCACCGCCGCCAGGATCGCGACCCCGATGGCACTGCGCAGGAACAGCATCTCGAAGGCGTGCATTCCCGCGCTCAGCTCGCGCACCGAAATCGCCATCACCAGGAACGAGACCAGGGCGCCGGCCATCCAGGCGATCGCTCTCATCGGGTCATGGGGGTGCATGGGGCCGGGGTGCATGGGGCGCGGCTCTATTCCGCGCGTCGGTCCGGGAGGTGGCGCAGGGCGTCGAGGGCGCCTTGGAGGATGTAGGCGGCGGCCATCTTGTCGACCACCTGGGCCCGGCGCTTGCGGCTCATGTCCGCCTCCCGCACCAGCAGGCGCTCGACCGCCGCGGTCGACAGGCGCTCGTCCCAGAACGTCATCGCCAGATCGAGGCCGGCGACGACCTCCAGGTTGCGGGCGAACTGGCGCACCGACTGGCAGCGCGGGCCCTCGCCGCCGTCCATGTTGACCGGCAGGCCGAGCACCAGGCCGCCGACCCCGCGCTCGGCGCAGATCTTGGCCAGCGCCGCCGCGTCCTGGGTGAACTTGGCCCGGCGCAGGGTCTCCAGCGGCGAGCCGATGGTGAGCTCCCGGTCCGAGATCGCCAGGCCGATGGTCTTGGCGCCCAGGTCCAACCCGAGCAGGCGTCCGCCCGCGGGCAGGTTGTTTTTCAACTCGGCTATTGAGACAATTGCCATCTATTCCGGCCGAAGTGTTGGCCCTTGAGGGCGCCACCGACTCGTCATTAAGGCGGTTTTACCTTTTCGGTGCACGGCGTTTTTACCTTTGGGGCCTAGCCTGCTCGACTGCGTGCAAGGGTTTCTCTCGGGGAACGGTTCATGGGGAATGTCCCGCCAAGGGCGCCGCGGCCAGCGGATCGCCGGATCGGATCACTTGCCTTGAGTTCTGCAATCGCGACGCGGCGCGGCGCTGGGTCCGTGCTGCTCCTGCTGTTGGCCGCCGGTTGGGTGTTCGCCGGGGCCGCCTGGACGGCGCAAGCGCGCGCGCAGCAGTCGGTCCGCCTCGACCTCGGCTACGCGGCCGAGAACCTGGTGCCGCCCGAGGCGCTGCTGGGCGAGTGGCATGCGGTGATCAAACGCGACGGTCATCCGCAACCGGTCACCCTGTCGATCCAGCAGGTCACGCCCGGCAAGACCGCCGGCAAGATGACCTTCGCCAGCCCGAAGCGCTGCTTCATCGACCTGGAGTACGGCGGGCCCGACCAGGGCCGGCATATCTTCTACATGATCCGCTTCACCAACTGCTTCGACTACGGCCGCAACGATTTCATCGCCCTGGCCCAGGCCCCGGGCGAGGACATCGCCGCGCTGCTCGCGGACGACACCGAGGAGAAGTCGCGCCGGGCCAGGGCCGCCGAGATTCTGAGCAAGTTCACTCTCGGCCAGTCCGAGCCGGAGGCCGCCCCAGGCGCCGGCCCGATCGACAACGACCCCGCCGCCACGCCGCCCAAGGGCCTCGGGCGCATCGTCTACGCCATCAACCTGGCCGGCGAGGTCCACGACTCCGCGATATTGAAACGGCAGTAGTTCGGGTCTTGGCCGTGGCCGCCTGTCTTGCGAGCGCCTGGCGGCGGTGCTAGGTTCCGGCCGCTTTTTCCCGGCGGCCGCGCGGGTTTCGCGGCGCGCGCCTTTCGATCACGGAGAGCCGAGATGGCGGTCGACAGAGCCACCGTGGCGCGGATCGCGAAGCTGGCGCGCATCCGCGTGCCGGAGCGGGACCTGGACGCGCTCGCCGGCGAGCTCAGCAACATCCTGAGCTGGATCGAGCAGCTCTCGGAACTCGACACCGAGGGGGTCGCGCCGATGACCAGCGTGGTGGCCGTGGAACTTCCCCGGCGCGCGGATGCGGTCACCGACGGCGGCTACCCGGACAAGGTGATCGCGAATGCGCCGGAGGCGGTCCACGGCTTCTTCGCCGTGCCCAAGGTGATCGAGTGATGGCCCCGGCGGCGTCAGAGCTTACCGACCTCACCATCGCCGGGGCGCGCGCAGCCCTGGCCAAGGGTGAGATGAGCGCGCGCGAGTTGACCGAGGCCCAGATCGCCGCGGTCGAGGCGGCGCGCCCGCTCAACGCCTTCATCACCGAGACGCCCGAGAAGGCACTCATGATGGCCGAGGCCTCGGATGCGCGTCGGCGCGCCGGCGAGGTTCGCCCGCTCGAGGGCATCCCGCTGGCGATCAAGGACCTGTTCTGCACCGAGGGGGTGCCGACCACCGCCGGCTCGCACATCCTCGACGGCTTCACGCCGCCCTACGAGTCCAGCGTCACCGCGAAGCTTTGGGAGAGTGGCGCGGTCATGCTGGGCAAGACCAACCTGGACGAGTTCGCCATGGGCTCGTCCAACATGACCAGCTACTTTGGTGCGGTCGAGAGCCCCTGGCGGCGCCCCGGCGACGACCGGCCGCTGGTCCCCGGCGGCTCCTCGGGCGGCTCGGCGGCGGCGGTGGCGGCGCGCTGCGCGCCGGGCGCGATCGGCACCGACACCGGCGGCTCGATCCGCCAGCCGGCCGCGTTCTGCGGCATCGTCGGCATGAAGCCCACCTATGGGCGCTGCTCGCGCTGGGGGGTGGTGGCGTTTGCCTCCTCGCTCGACCAGCCCGGGCCGCTCACCCGCACGGTGCGCGACGCCGCGATCCTGCTCGGCGCCATGGCCGGACACGACCCCAAGGATTCGACCAGCGTGGATACGCCGGTGCCCGACTACGAGGCGGCGCTGGGCGGCGATGCGCGGGGCCTGAAGATCGGCATTCCCAGGGAGTACCGGCTGGACGGCACGCCGCCCGAGATCGAGGCGCTGTGGCGGCAGGGCATCGAATGGCTCAAGCACGCGGGCGCGGAGATTCGCGATATCAGCCTGCCGCATACGTCCTACGCGCTGCCGGCCTACTACATCATCGCGCCCGCCGAGGCCTCCTCCAACCTGGCGCGCTACGACGGCGTGCGCTATGGCCTGCGGGTGCCGGGCGCGGACCTGACCGAGATGTACGAGAACACCCGGGGGCAGGGCTTCGGCGCCGAGGTCAAGCGGCGCGTGCTGATCGGCACCTACGTGCTCTCGGCCGGCTACTACGACGCCTACTACAACAAGGCGCGCCGGGTGCGCAGCCTGATCCTGCGCGACTTCACCGACGCCTTCGAGGAGGTCGACGCGATCCTGACCCCGACCGCGCCCTCGGAGGCCTTCGCCGTGGGCGAGAAGATGGACGACCCCATCGCCATGTACCTGAACGACGTGTTCACCGTGCCGGCCAGCCTGGCCGGGCTGCCGGGCATCTCGGTGCCGGCCGGCTTAAGCGCGAGCGGGCTGCCGCTCGGCCTGCAACTGATCGGCCGCGCCTTCGACGAGGAGACCGTGCTCAAAGTCGCCGGGGTGCTGGAGGAGGCCGCCGGCTTCGACGCCAAGCCGCAATTCGTCGCGGGCGGGAGGTAGCCGGCCATGGCGGATACCAACGGCGGCCTCATCCAAGGCAAGACCGGCCCCTGGGAGATGGTGATCGGGCTCGAGGTCCACGCCCAGGTGATCGGCGAGTCCAAGCTGTTCTCCGGCGCCGCCACCGCCTTCGGGGCCGCGCCCAACAGCCAGGTGTCGCTGGTCGATGCCGCCATGCCGGGCATGCTGCCGGTGCTCAACGGCCACAGCGTGGCGCAGGCGGTCAAGACCGGGCTGGCCTTGAACGCGAAGATCAACCTGACCTCGGTGTTCGAGCGCAAGAACTACTTCTATCCCGACCTGCCCCAGGGCTATCAGATCTCCCAGTACCTGCAGCCGATCGTCGGCGAGGGCACGATCGAGCTCGACCTGCCCGACGGCTCGACCAAGGAGGTCGGCATCGAGCGCCTGCACATGGAGCAGGACGCGGGCAAGTCCCTGCACGACCAGCACCCGACCATGACCTACATCGATCTCAACCGCTCGGGTATCACGCTGATGGAGATCGTCTCCAAGCCGGACATGGGCTCGGCCGAGGAGGCGGCGGCCTACATCGCCAAGCTGCGCTCGATCCTGCGCTACCTGGGCACCTGCGACGGCAACATGGAGGAGGGTTCGCTGCGCTGCGACGTCAACCTCTCGATGCGCCGCCCGGGCGCGGCGCTGGGCACCCGCACCGAGACCAAGAACGTCAACTCGATCCGCTTCGTCAAGCTGGCCATCGAGTACGAGGCCAGGCGCCAGGTCCAGGTGCTGGAGGACGGCGGCAAGGTGGTCCAGGAGACCCGCCTGTTCGACGCCGACAAGGGCGTGACGCGCGCCATGCGCTCCAAGGAGGAGGCCCACGACTACCGCTACTTCCCCGACCCGGACCTGCTGCCGCTGGTGCTCGATCCCGATTGGGTCGAGGACATCCGACGCGGCCTGCCGGAGCTGCCGGACGCCAGGAAGGCGCGCTTGGTGGACGACTTCGCCCTCTCGCCCTACGACGCCGGCGTGCTGGTCGCCGAGCGCGAGACCGCGGACTTCTACGAAGCGGTTGCCAAAGGCCGGGACGCCAAGCTGGCCGCCAACTGGCTGACCGGCGAAGTCTTCGGCGCGCTCAATCGTTCGGGGATGGCGCTGGCCGAGGCGCCGGTCGACGCCAAGAAGCTGGGCGGGCTGATCGACTTGATCGCCGATGGGACCATCTCCGGGCGCATCGCCAAGGAGGTCTTCGAGGCCATGTGGGAGAGCGGCAAGCCGGCCGCCGCCATCGTCGCGGACCAGGGCCTCGAGCAGATCTCGGACACCGGCGCCATCGAGGCCATCGTCGCGCAGGTGATCGCCGACAGCCCGGGCCAGGCCGAACAGTTCAAGTCCGGCAACGAGAAGATCCTGGGCTGGTTCGTCGGCCAGGTCATGAAGGCCAGCCAGGGCAAGGCCAACCCCGGCCTGGTCAACCGGATCCTGCGCGACAAGCTGTCCTGAACGTCGACCCGACCGGGTCATTTCCGTCAATATTCGGCCCCATTTCGGCCGCAATGAGCGGCGAATCTGCTATCGCTGGCGGGAGCGGACGGTGGTGCCATGGCGCGGACAATCGGTATTCTGGACTGGATCGTGAGGCGGGACTGGCGCGGCCTGCTGGGCCGGGTCCTGCGGCTCGCCTGGGTGTCGGTCCGGGTCGTGGGGCGATGGTTCTGGATTGCGGCCCGGGGCCTGTCGCGGGGCCTCTTGGCCCTGGCCGACTGGGCCCTGCGGTGGCCGCGTCTGGCGCTCGGCGCCGGCTCGGCGCTGGTCCTGAGCCTGGCCGCGCTCGCGGTCCTGTGGCCGGGTCCGGGGCTGCGCATCGATCTGAGCCAGAGCCTCGACTGCCTGGCGCTGAACATCTACCACGAGGCACGCGGCGAGCCGCTCGACGGCCGGGTCGCGGTCGCCCAGGTGGTCATGAACCGGGTCGGCGATGCCGAATTCCCGGGCCAGGTCTGCGAAGTGGTGCGCCAGGGTGGCGAGCGGCCCCGGGACCGCTGCCAGTTCTCCTGGTGGTGCGACGGCCGCGGCGACCGGCCCGACGACCTGGCCGCCTGGACCGGCAGCAAGGACCTGGCGCGGCGGATTCTGGCCGGATCGGTGGACGATCCGACCGGCGGGGCGCTGTGGTATCACGCGGACCACGTCGCTCCGAACTGGGACATGGATATCATCCGCCAGGCCAAGATCGGTCGCCACGTCTTCTATGGCCGCAAGTAACACCAAGGATCGCGACGGTTTCGGGGGCCATCGGCCCAATGCCACAGCAATCCGCGGCGGCAAGATGAAGATCATAGTGAATAATATTTAAGTATATTTCTTTCTCAGAATTAATTAATCATGTATGTGACAGTAATGTCTCAGACGGATCGGCGTGAATTATAAAATTCCTTAACGGATCACCCCTACAATATTATTCAGGCGTTGTGTGTTCCGCTAGCTCGCGGGTCGCGGCGATGGCCGCGACGACGGGGCGTCACGCGCGCGCCCTGCCGGTCAACAAGTGTGTGCGACGAATGACAAATCACTTTCTTCACATCGGCCGGGATCGTGAATTCGCCGGCAGCCCGGTTGGCGGCCGGCCGCGATCCCGCCGGGACGGAGTGCGCGGATAATGGAAGCGGAGAAGCAACCCTCGGAGCCTCGGCGGTTCGAACGGACCACGGTCTTGTGGTCCGGGGAGCTGGTCTATCGAGAGCAGATCGTGGCCTGCGTCATCGTGAACATCTCGGCGGGCGGCGCCATGGTGCGCGCCGAGGACCCGGCGTTTCTCATGACCTCGGTGGTGCTTCGCAATTCGCGCATCGGCGACCTGGCCGCCGAAGTGCTCTGGCGGCAGGATGGTGAATTGGGCCTGAGGTTCGCCGACGATCCGGAGACGGTCGCCGCGATCATTGGCCGGGCTCTGAATTAGGGGTCGGCAATGACGCCCGCCCATTCCATGGCAGCCACCCATCGTGGTACCCGGTCCGCCGGGACGGAAGCCCCGGTGCCTAAAGCCCACGCAAAAGCCATCGAGGTCGTGAGCGCGCCAAGCGGCGGTATTCCGCTCGACATCATGACCCCGCTCCAGGACGAGGGTATCTCCGGCCGCCTGAAGATCATCGTCGAGGGCATGCCCCTGGGCGGCACCCTGAGCGCGGGCACCAACAACTGGGACAACACCTGGTCGCTCAACCTCGAGGAGCTGGACGACCTGTATTTCTTTCCGGCCGACAACGACGATCGGGACCACACGCTGTCGATCCGGGTCCTGCGCTTCGATTCGGACGGCTTCGATGTCGCCACCACGGCGGCGATGATGGAGGTGTCGGTCGAGCAGTCGGCCCGGGTTGCGGCCCGGGGCACCGACGGCGGCGACATAATCGGTGTCAGCCTGGCCGCGGCCGAGGAGATCTGGCGCGCCGAGCACGAGCAGGCGATGGCGCAGGCGCGCGCCACCTGGGAGGCCGAGGAGGCCGAGCGCCTGGCGGTGGCGAAACAGGCCTGGGAACAGAAAGCCGCGGACCGTCTGGCGGAGACCACGGACGCGCGGGCGACCGAGGAACGGGACAACGCCGCGCTCGAGTTGACGGCGGCCAAGGCGAGTTGGGCGGCGGAGGCCGAAGAGCGCCTGGATGCGGCCAAGGCGGCCTGGCTGGCGGATGTGCGGCAGCGCCACGCGCAGGCCAGGACGGACTGGCGGGTCGAGGAAGACACCCGCCTGGTCCAGGCCAAGGAAGCCTGGATGGCGGCGAGCGAGGAACGCCTTCAGGCGATCAAGGCGAATTGGCAGGCGGAAGAACAGCAGCGCCACGTGGTCGCCGGGTCGACTTGGAAGCTCGAGGAGGAGCAGCGACTCGAGACCCTTCGGGCGACCTGGGACTCGGAGGAGAGGCGGCGCCTGATCGAGGCCCAGAAGGCTTGGCGGGCGGCGCAGGAGCAGAGCCTCGCCGCGGGCAGGAAGGCCTCGTCCGCCGAGGAGATGAATCGCCTGGCCGAAGCGGAGGCGGCTTGGAAGGCGACCGAGGAACGGCGCCTCGCCGCCGCCGTCAAGATGTGGCGGAGCGAAGAGGCGCAGCGCCTGGCCAAAGCCCAGGAGGCTTGGGCCGCCGAGGAACAGACGCGCCTCGCCAAGGCGGAAGCGGCCTGGAGGAAGGCGGCGGAAAAGCGCCTCGGTACGAACGGCAAGTCGCGGGGCGGGCAGCCGCCGCATCTCGCCGAGGCCAAGGCGGCATGGCAGGCCGAGAGCGCCGAGCGCCTGGCCGCGGCCGAAGCGGCCTGGAAGAGGAACGAGGAGGCGCGCTTCGCCGCGGCCCGGAAGACCTGGGCCGAGGAAGCCAAGAAACTGGCCGACGATGCTGCCGAAACCGGCCTCGAAGCACAACTGGCGACGGCTCGGGCGGCCTGGGCGGCGGAAGAGGAATCGCACCTTGCCGAGGCCCGGACGGCCTGGGAAACGGAGGCCGGGCAGCGTCGGCTGAAGGACCGCGAGACCTGGCGGGTCGAGCTGGAGAACCACTTGGTCGAGGCGAAAGGCAACTGGGAGGCGGAGTCCAAGCGCAGCCTGGTCGAGGCCATGGCCAAGGGCGAGGGCCAGGCGCAGGAACGCCTGGCCGCCGCCCAGGCGATGTGGCAGGCCGAGGAGGAACAGCGCCGGATCACCGCCAAGGCGACCTGGAAGGCCGAGGAAGAGCAGCGCTTCGCGGACGCCAAGACCGAATGGCAGGGCGCGGAAGAGCAGCGCCTGGCCGCCGCCAAATCGAGCTGGCAGGACGAAGTGGAAACCCGCCAGGCCACCGCCCGGGCGGGTTGGCGGGGCGAGGAGGAAAAGCGTCTGGCAGCGGTCCGGGCGAGCTGGGAATCCGAACAGCAGCAGAAGCTGCTGAGCGCCCAGGCGGCTTGGCGCGCCGAGGAGCAGGAGCGCCTGGCCGCGGCCCAGGACAACTGGTACGCCGAGCTCCAGGGACAGCTCGAGGCGGCCAAGCGCAGATGGGAATCGGAGATCGAGGATCGTTTGGCGCCCGCCCGGGCCGCGCCGGGCGAGGCCGGAGCGGACCGCCATGCGTCCCAGTACGACGTCGCACCCGGGGGCGCATCCGGGCCGGGCCCGGACCTGCAAGCGCCGGACGCCGAGGCCATCGCGCGCAACGCCATCGAAGAGGTCAAGCGCGAGGCGGAGGAGGCGAAACGTGCGCTCGACGAGCGGCGTCATCTGGCCAAGCTGGAGACCCGGCGGGTCGCCGACAAGCGCCACCGCAAGACCACGCGAGGCATGAAGAAGAAGGCGGCCAACTATCAGGTCAAGCGCGTGCCGGCGAAGCTGGTCCTTGCGCTCGCCGCGGTGGTCATGATCGGTGTCGCGGCCTTCATCGGCACCCAGGATATGGCGCGGCTCGAGCAGGCGGCCACTGGGTCGGGCTCGCTGGTCCCGAAATAACCCGCACTCGGCGCAGGGCCGTTTTTTCACGCCCACCGACCGGCTTTCTCTTGCACGGGCGCGCGCGCTCCAGCTAGGTTGCGCCGATGAAGAAAGCACCGATTTTCTATAATTGCCGGAAATGTCCCGCCTACTGTTGCTCCTATCCCAGAATCATCGTCACCGAGGCCGATATCGCCCGCCTCGCCAAGCACCATGGGATCGGCATCGAGAAGGCGCGGAAGAAGTACACCAAGCCCGGCCACGAGGAGGGCGAGCGGGTGCTCCGCCACAAGGGCGACGAGCACTACGGCACGGTGTGCCGTTTCCTGAACCGCAAGACCCGTGCCTGCACGGTTTACGAGGGCCGGCCCGAGGCCTGCCGCGAGTTTCCCGGCCCCGGCCGCTGCGGCTATTACGACTTCCTGTGCTTCGAGCGCAATGCCCAGGAAGACCCAGACTTCATCTCCACCACCTGGAATGCGTGAACGCGAATTCGCCGGACCGGCCCGGCGGGGACGGGATCACGCCGCCGGCGCGGCGGGCAGATGGCCGCGCTTGGCGTAGAGCGTGCAGCCCTTCTTGCCCTTGCCGCCGAGCGACCATTCGGCGCCGTCGGGCAGGCGCAGCCAGCTGCCGGCCCCGTGACCGCCGTCATCGCTGACCAGGACGCCGTCGAGCACGAAGATCTCGGCGCCGCCGGGACAGGCCTGATGGGACAGCCGGGCGCCGCCGGAGATGTGCAGCAGGTCCATGGTCTCCGGATGGCGCGCGCTGCGATAGAGCGGCAGCACGTCGATGCCCGGCACCGGCCCCGGGGTCCACTTGGCGGTCGTGGTCTCGACCACCACGTGCTCGCGCCGCTCGCCGCCGTACTGGCACAGCTTGACGAAGATCGTGCAGCCCCGGCGCGAGAACGGGGCGTGGCGGAAGCCGGGCGGATTGAGCAGGTAGGTCCCGGCCGGATAGTCGCCGTGCTCGTCCGAGAAGATGCCCTTCAGCACCAGAATCTCCTCGCCCTCGGGATGGTCGTGCTCGGGAAAGCTGGACTTGGCGTCGTAGCGTACCACCGAGGTGACCCGGCCGCTCTCGCCGCCCACCGAATCGAGGCGCTTGCGCCACACCGTCGGACTCGGGCTGGACTGCCACTTCATGGCGTGGGTATCCAGCACCGCTTTTTTGGTGACGTCCGCGTTGAGTGACTCGGTCATGGTTTCTGGCATCGGGTCATGATTTCCGGGCCGGTCGCTCCCTCTCATATCAGGCTCATATTAGGTTTTCCGGGCGCCTCTTGTCACCGCCCAATCGCGCCCGGACCGCGCTTTAGGATTCGAGGCCGCCCTTGCCAGGAAGCCATGCCCCGTGCATCACTCTGCCCCCGGGAAAACGAATGACAATCGGACGATGGGGGAGACGAGACCCAAATGATCGACCTCTATACCTGGCCGACGCCGAACGGCCACAAGATTCACATCATGCTCGAGGAGACCGGCACGCCCTACAAGGTGATCCCGATCGACATCGGCGCCGGCGACCAGTTCGATCCCGAGTTCCTCAAGATCAGCCCGAACAACAAGATGCCGGCCATGGTCGATCCCGACGGCCCCGGCGGCAAGCCGCTCGCGCTCAGCGAATCGGGCGCGATGCTGATCTATCTGGCCGACAAGACCGGCCGTTTTCTGCCCGAGGAGCCCCACGCCCGCTACGCCACCCTGCAATGGCTGATGTTCCAGATGGGGCACATCGGGCCCATGCTCGGCCAGGTCCACCACTTCCGCAACTACGCGCCCGAGAAGCTCGACTACGCCATCGACCGCTACGTCAACGAGGCCAAGCGGCTCTACGGCGTGCTCGACACGCGGCTCGGCGAGAGCCCCTACGTCGTGGGCGCGGATTACACCATCGCCGACATGGCGATCTTTCCCTGGGTGCGCCGGCCCGACAACCAGGGCGTCGAGGCCGACGACTATCCCAACTACCGGCGCTGGTTCGACCAGATCGCGGCGCGCCCGGCGGTCGCGCGCGGGCTCGAGGTGCTGGCGGATCGCCGCCGCGAGGGCCCGATGACCGAGCAGGCGCGCGAGATCATGTTCGGCGCCACCCAGTACCAGCGCCGCTGAGACTCGATCGGATTGGCGGGGAGGCGGCAGCGATGCGGCTGAGCGGCGAGCAACTGGAACGCTTCGAGCGCGACGGCTTCCTGGTGTTGCCGGAGCTGTTCTCCAAGGACGAGGTCGCGGCGCTGCGCGCGCGCTTGGCCGCGCTGTTCGCCGCCGACGACCCGGCCAACATCGTCGAGAAGAACAGCGGCGAGGTGCGCACCGCCATGGGCCTGCACCTGCGCGATCCGGTGTTCGCCAAGCTGGTGCGCCATCCGCGCCTGCTCGAACCGGCGTTGCAGATCCTGGGCGAGGCGGCCTACATCCAGCAGGTCAAGGTCAACGTGAAGCCGGCCTTCGTCGGCGAGGTCTGGCAGTGGCATTACGACTTCGCCACCCACCACGCCGAGGACGGGGTGGCCGAGCCGCGGGCGCTCAACCTGCACGTCTTCCTCGATGACGTGACCGAGCTCAACGGGCCGCTCTACTTCATTCCCGGCTCGCAAGCCCACGGGCCCGCGCCGGCGACGCTGGATACCGCGACCACCAGCTATCCGCTCTGGGTCGTGGACCGGGAACGGGTCACCGCGCTCGCCGCCGAGGGCGGCCTGGCCGCGGCCACCGGGCCGGCGGGCACGGCGCTGATTTTCGGCGACCTGCTGGTGCATGCCTCGCCGGGCAACATCTCGCCCTACGACCGGCGCATCTTCTCGCTGATCCTGAACCCGCCGTCCAACGCCCCGACCACCCGGGCGCGGCCCGATCACAAGCACCACCGCGACCTGACCCCGGTGGTGCCGCTGGCCGACGACTGTCTGCTCGTGCCGGCTCCGGCGTGAGCGGCGCGTAGAGCTCGCCCGCGCCCATGTCCCCGGACCTCCTGCATCCCGACTATTTCACCGCGGGCGTCGCCGAGGCCGATCCCGAGATCGCGGCCGCCATCGGCGACGAGCTCGCGCGCCAGCGGGAGGTGGTCGAGCTGATCGCCTCGGAGAACATCGTCAGCCGCGCCGTGCTCGAGGTCCAGGGTTCGGTGCTGACCAACAAGACCGTCGAAGGTTATCCGGGCGCGCGCTATCACGGCGGCGCGGTCAACGTCGACGTGGTCGAGCGGCTGGCGATCGCGCGCGCCGGCGCGCTGTTCGGCTGCCGCTTCGCCAACGTCCAGCCCCATTCCGGCAGCCAGGCCAACCAGGCGGTGTTCCAGGCCCTGCTCCGGCCCGGCGACGCCGTGCTCGGCATGGCGCTCACCGCCGGCGGCCACCTGAGCCACGGCGCGTCGTTCAACATCAGCGGCCGGCACTTCGCCGCCAGCCACTACGGCGTGCGCCGCCAGGACGGGCGCATCGACTATGACGCGCTCGCGCGCCAGGCCCGGGAGACCCGGCCCAAGCTGATCGTCGCCGGCGGCTCGTCCTATCCGCCGGCCATCGATTTTTTCCGCTTTCGCGAGATCGCCGACAGCGTCGGTGCGTATCTTCTGGTCGACATGGCGCACTTCGCCGGGCTGGTCGCCGGCGGCGCCCACCCGAGCCCCTTTCCCCACGCCCACGTGGTCACCACCACCACCTACAAGTCGCTGCGCGGGGCCCGCGGCGGCCTCATCCTGACCGACGACGAGGCGCTGATCCGGCGCCTCGACCGGGCCATCTTCCCGGGTGTCCAGGGCAGCCCGGCGCTGCACGCCATGGCCGCCAAGGCGGTCTGCCTGGGCGAGGCGCTGAAGCCCGAGTTCCGCGCCTACGCCGCCCAGGTGCTGGCCAACGCCCGGGCGCTGGCGGCGACGCTCCTCGATGCCGGCACCGACGTGGTGTCCGGCGGCACCGACACCCCGATCGTGCTGATCGACCTGCGCCGCCAGGGCCTCAAGGGCGATGCCGCCTCGGACGCGCTCGAGCGCGCCGGCATCACCTGCAACAAGAACGCCGTGCCCTTCGATACCGAGAAGCCGGCGGTGACCTCGGGCCTCAGGTTCGGGTCCTCGGCCGCGACCACGCGCGGCTTCGGGGCGGCCGAGTTCCGCTTCGTCGGCGCCAAGATCGCCCAGGTGCTCGACGGCCTGGCGCGCGATCCCGAAGCCAACGGCGCGTGCGAGGCGGCGGTCTTCGCGGAAATCCGCGAACTCACCGCGCGCTTCCCGATCTATCAAGGGGTGTAAGGGTGCCGCTGACCGTCGATTTCTACTACGGCCTGGGCAGCCGATATTCGTACCTGGCGTCCACTCAACTCGAGCGCATCGCGGCCGAGACCGGCTGCCGCTTCGACTGGCATCCGCTCAAGAGCGGTGCACTGATGGAATTGCGCGGCGGCCATCCGTTCCACGGGGCGCCGCCCTCGGGCCAGTACGAATGGCCCTACCGGCAGCGGGACGCCGAGGCCTGGGCCGCGTACTACGGCGTGCCTTACCGGGAGCCGGTGGACTTCCGGGTCGATCCCGCCTACCTCGCCGTGGCGGCGCGCGCGGCCGAGCGCCTGGGCGCGGTCGAGGCCTACAGCCGGCGCCTGTTCCAGGCGATCTTCGTGGAGGGCCGGGCGGTCGCGGAGGATGATCTGGCGGCGTTGGCCACGGAGGCGGGCCTGGACGCCGCCGCCTTCCGCGCCC
>JACZVL010000051.1 GCA_022572685.1 Pseudomonadota bacterium | reverse complement strand
CTCGGCGTCCAGGGGGGCGTCCAGGGCCGGGCCGGCGGCGGACGCCGGCGGCGCGGGTTCGGCCAGCCCGACGGCCATCGGCCCGCCGCCGCGGCCGACGCGGATGCGCTGGCCCTCGGCCTCGTATTCGATCTCGCTCAGGCCGGTTTCTTCCAGCAGCGCCGCCAGCCGGCGGATCAAGTCGTCGTCGGGCTCGAACTTGGCCATGATCAAGGACCTTCGGTATTACGTCTCTTGGCTTTCGATCAACTGGGCGGCGAGGGCCTCCAGCGCCATGATGTAGCCGCGCGGGCCGAAACCGCAGATCACCCCTTGCGCCGCCTTGGAGACGTAGGAGTGGTGGCGGAATTCCTCGCGCCGGTGGATGTTGGACAGGTGCACCTCCACGACCGGCAGATCGACGGCCAAGAGCGCGTCCAGGATCGCCACCGAGGTATGGCTGTAGGCGCCCGGGTTGATGATCACCGCCTGGACCTGGTCGCGGGCGGCCTGGATCCAGCCGACCAGCTCGCCCTCGCTGTTGGACTGGCGGCACTCGGCGGCCAGGCCCAGGTCCCGGGCGCGCTGTTCGCAGGCCGCCTCGATGTCGGCGAGCGTGGCGGTGCCGTAGACCTCCGGCTGGCGGGTGCCCAGCATGTTCAGGTTGGGCCCGTTCAGAATCAAGATTTTCGGCGCCTTGGCCACCCACGCACCCCCCGTCCTCGGTCGCCCGCCGTCGCACGCGGGCCGCCGTCATCGGCGTCGATCAAGCGATATCACAGCCCACCGCGCGGGCGCAATGCGCGTGGCAGGGGCGGCGGCCGGGGCAGTGGGGCAGTTATTCCCCTGCTGCCCCGGCGCCCTACTGTTAAACTCGCCGCCGGCGCGATTCGCCGTTCCACGGCAGGTCTTCCAGCCCACTCTCGCGCAGAACCTTGGAGCCGACGGTTGTTCAACGACGTTCCCCCGGTCTGGTTCGCCTTGACCTCGGCGCTCTTGTTCGCGCTCGGGGCGCATTTCCAGAACCTCGGGCTCCAGCGCGTGAGATCCGACCGCGGCGCGGCGATATCGATCACGTCCTCGGCGGTGTTCTTCTGGTTGATGGCGCCGTTTCTGCTGGTCGGCGCGAACTGGTCCCAATCGGCGGTCTGGATTTTCGTCTTGATCGGGCTGTTTCGGCCCGCGGTCTCGGCCAACCTCGCGGTCGCCGGGTTGCGCTATCTCGGGCCGACGCTGGCCAGCACCCTCAGCTCCACCGCGCCGCTGTTCGCCACCGCGCTCGGCGTGCTGTGGCTGGGCGAGAGCCTGACCTGGGCGGCCGCGCTCGGCACCCTGGGCATCATCGCCGCGGTCGTCGTGCTGACCCGGCGTCCGGCCCGGGGCGCGGCCACCTGGCCGCTCTGGGCGCTCGCCCTGCCGGTCGGGGCGGCCGCGGTGCGCTCGGTCGGGCACGTGCTCTCCAAGATCGGCTTGGACAGCATTCCCGATCCCTATTTCGCCGGCCTGGTCGGCTTCTCGGTCTCGGCCCTGGTCATGGCCGTGGTTCAACGCCTGCGCCCGGGCACGCAACCGGTGTCCTGGCGGGGCGGCGGGCCCTACTGGTTCGTGGCCGCCGGCGTGATCATGGGAACCTCGATCCTGTCGCTGAACACCGCGCTGATGCGCGGGCAGATCGTGACCGTGGTCCCGATCGTCGCCTGCTCGCCGGTCTTCACCATGCTGCTGAGCGTGCTGGTCTTCCGCCGCGAAAAACTGACGGCACGCATCGTGCTTGCCGTGTTTGTGGTCGTGCCCTCGGTAATTCTGGTCGCGCTAAGTGCCTAATATCTTTGGTATAATCATGCCAAATCTAGCTTTCCCTGGCGCGGGCCTGGGCGACCAGGCGCTCGAAGGTCTTGCGGTCGATGGCGCCGGGAACCAGGGCCTCGCCGATCACGAAGGCCGGGGTGCCGCTGATCTGGAGCATCTGGGCCAGTTCCTGGTTGCGCTGGATCATGGCCTGGATTTCCGGAGACTCCATGTCCGCCATCATGCGCTCGACGTCGACGCCCACGCTGCGCGCGATCCGGCGGATGTGCGGGTCGCTCATGTCGCCCGGCTCGGTCATCAGCGCCCAGTGGAATTTCTCGTACTTGCCTTGCCTGGCCACCGCGAGAGCCGCCCGCGCCGCCTGGATCGACCGCGGCCCGAGGATCGGGAACTCCTTCATCACCAGGCGGATATTGCCGTCGGCGGCGACCACGTCCTTGAGGGTGCCGGCGACCCGCTTGCAGTACGGACACTTGTAGTCGAAGAACTCGACGATCGTGACGTCGCCCTCGGGATTGCCCATCACCGGCGCGTCCGGGTCCTGGGTCAGCGCCGCGCGCGAGAGACCCACCGCCTGCTGTTGGCGCAGCTTCTTGGCCGCGCTCTGGCGCTGCTGGAACTCGTTCAGGGACTGCATCAGCACCTGCGGGTTGGCCAGCAGATAGTCGTGGACGATCTGCTCGATACCCTCGACCTGCACCGGGGTTAAGCCGTCCGCCCGGCTCTGTTCCTGGGCCGCGGCCGGGCCGGAAATCGTCGGGGACAGCGCCAGGGCGATCCCCAGGATCAATGCGGCGGCCGCCGCCGTCGCGCCGACAAGCGTTTGGCCGGCAAGCGTCGGTGGGTGTTTCCGGGCGGTCCTCGCCATTCGATCCTCCTGGCCTGTGTGCCGAAATCATACCGGGGCACCGGTTAACGTCCTGTATTCGAACCTGATTCTATCGGCTCGCCGGTCCCAGGGCAAATCACGCTTGGGTCATTATCGGCGGTCCTTTGGTATTATTGCCGCCGGGCCATGCGCACCGCGGCCTGCTCGACGTCGCTGGCGCGCAGCCAGCCGGCGCTGTTCTCGGCCAGGATTTTCTGGGCCCGGACCGCCTGCTGGCGCGCCTCCTTGCCCTGACCCCGCGCCAGCGCGCTTTCGGCGAGCGCGAGCGCGGTCATGCCGACGTCGCCGCTGCGGCCGTGGGCGATCGCGGTCAGGCGCCAGGCGAAGGAATTGTCCGGCTCCTGGCGCAGGACCTCGGCCAGGTGGCCCAGCGCCTTGGCATTCAGGTTCGGGTCGTTGGCTTCGAGCTGTACCTGGGCCAGGCCGAGGCGCAGTTGCGGGGCCCCCGGCAGCAGCCCGACCGCGGTCTCGTAGGCCGGCAAGGCCTCGGCGATGCGGCCGTTCTCGAACAGCATCTGACCCTTGAGCTCGTGGAAGTAGGGGTCGTCGGGATACTCGGCGATCAGGGCCCCGATCTGCGACAGCGCGGCGTCCAGATCGGCGTCCCGGTACCGGGCGATGGCCCGGGCATAGCGCGCGGGCAGGCTGCGGTCCTCCGGGGGATAGCGCCGCAGAACCCGGTCCCGCGGCTCCAGGAAGCCGATCAGCTTGGCCCGCAGGCGTGCGTGCAGCGCCACCAAGCCGGGGTCGGCCTGCGCCGCGTCGTAGGGCGACAGCCGGACCTGCTCCCGCAGGAAGCTGATCCGCTCCTGGGTCAGGGGATGGCTGCGCAGGTAGGGATCCTGGTTGGAGCTGAGCAGCACCTCCTGGTCGCCGAGGATGCGCAGGAACTCGAGCAGGCCGCGCGGCGACTGTCCGGTGCCGTTGAGCAGCCGCACCGCCGCCTGGTCGGCGGCGGATTCCTGGGCGCGGGTGTAGCTCAGCAGCCCCTTGAGCGCGATGTCCTGGCCGCCGGAGATCACCGCCATGCCGAACTCGGGCCGGCCGCTGGCGATCGCCGCGGCCAGGCCGAGAACGTAGGAGACGATCACGCCCCGGTTGGCGCGGCGGAGTCTGTCGCCGCGGGTCGCCGTGTGACCGGCCGCCAGATGCCCGGTTTCATGGGCGATCACCCCGATCACCTGAAACGGGGTCTCGGCGCGTATCAGCAGGCCGGTGTGGATGAACATGTCGAGCCCGGGCAGCACGAAGGCGTTGAGATCCGAATCGTTGACCAGATAGACGTCGATCGCCTGGGCACTCAGCCCGGCCGCCTGGAACAGTGGCGTGGCGTAGGCGCGAATGATACTTTCCACCTCCGCGTCGCGGATCAGCCGCAACGGTTTCGCGTGGCCCGGGTCCGGACTCGCCGCGACCAGGGTCAGGAGCAGGGCGGCCGAGAAGGTGGCAACCAGGGAGGCTTTGAGTTTGCGCAACGGTCGGATCCTATTTTGTTGGTCTAGAGGTAACCCTTGCAGGGCCAAGTTTCAACGTGTCTGGCGCTTCGGAAACCTGGCGCCGCTGGCCGCGCTGCTGGTCTCGACGCTGCTGCTCGGCGCCTGCGAGCAGCGCGAACCCGGCATTTTCGCGCCGGTCGAGGGCTTTGCCGGCGTGGTCGCCGGCGACGAGCCCCGCGCCGTGCTGATCGGCCGCGAGGTGCTGGGCAACGGCGGCACCGCGGTGGACGCGGCGGTGGCGATGTACTTCGCCATGGCCGTCACCCTGCCCTCGCGGGTCAGCCTCGGCGGCGGCGGCGTCTGCGTGCTGTTCCAGGGCGGCGAGAAGCGGGGCCACGCGATCGAGTTCCTGGCGCGCGCCGCGCCCTCGGGCGGCATGGTGCCCTCGGGCATGCGCGCCATGGCGGCGCTGCACGCGCGCTACGGCGCCCTGCGCTGGGAACAGCTCCTGGCGCCGGCCGAATCCCTGGCCCGATTCGGCCACGCGGTCAGCCGATCCTTCGAACGCGACCTGGTGGCCGCGGCCGGGCTGATCGCGGTCCGACCGGATCTTGCGCGGGTGTTCACGGCGCGCAGCGGGCGCCTGGCGCGGACCGGCGATCGCATCGTGCAGACCGAGCTGTCGGGCGTGCTGAGCGGCATCCGCCAACGGGGCGTGATCTATCTCCACAGCGGAACCTTCGCGCGCCGCCTGGCCGAGGCTTCGACCGCCGTCGGCCTGCCGCTGACCGCCGAGGACGTGCGCAGCAACCTGCCGCGCGTGGTTGACGCGATCGAGGTGCCGGCCGGCAATGACGTGGCCTTCTTCGCGCCGCCGCGGGCCACTGGCGGGGTGGTGGCGGCGCAGATGTGGCGCATGCTGACCGACGCCGAGGACTTCGACGACGCCGGCCCCGAGGTCCAGCCTCATCTCTTCGCCGAGGTGGCGCTGCGCGCCTTCGCCGAGCGCGCCCGCTGGATGGACCGGGATGGTTCGAGCCGGGAGCCGCTCGCCGATCTGGTCTCCGACGACCGGATCGAGGCGTTGATGGCCGACTACGGCGAGGACCGGCGGACCCCGGCGAGCCGCTTCTCGCCGCTGCCGCCCGAGGTCCAGGGCAAGGCCTATTCCGCCGGTTTCGTGGCCGGCGACCAGTGGAGCAACGCGGTCGCCTGCAGCTTCACCATGAACCGCCTGTTCGGCGCCGGGCGCATCGCCCAGGGGACCGGGATCGTGCTGGCCGCGCCGCCGCGGTCCCAGAACGACGGCTCGACCTCGCTGACCGCCGTGGTGGTCGGCAACAAGAATTCCGGCGAGGTCCGCTTCGCCGGCACCGCGGGCGACGGCGCCGTCGCCGCGACCGCGCTGGTCCGGGTCATGGTCGAGTCCCTGGCCGGCGGCCGCGGGCTGCGCGAGGCGATGGCGCTGCCGCGCGTGCACCACGGTGGCGCGCCCGACGTGGTCTGGTTTGAGCCGGGCGTGAACGGCGCGGTCCTGGAGGGCTTGCGCCGGCGCGGCCACCGCTTACGCCCAATCCCGGCGCTCGGACACGTCAACGCCTTCCACTGTCCGACGGGATTGCAGGACGATCCCGGGTCCTGCGTCGTGGTCAACGATCCGCGCGGCTTCGGCCTGGCCTACGTGGCGCAGTAATGCCGCTCAAGGTCGCCTCCCGGGGCCGGGTGCCGCCGTTCATCGTCATGGACGTGATGCGCGCGGCCAACGCGCGCGCCGCGGCCGGCGAAGACGTGCTGCATCTGGAAATCGGTCAGCCGGGCACGCCGGCGCCGCGCGCGGTCCTCGACGCGGCCAAGCGGGCGCTCGAGGAGGACCGGATCGGCTACACCGACGCCGCCGGCATTCCGCCGCTGCGCCAGCGTCTCGCGCGTCACTATCGGGAGGCCTACGGGGTCGAGGTCGATCCGGGCCGGATCATGGTCACGACCGGCTCCTCGGGCGGCTTCCTGCTCGGTTTCCTCGCCGCCTTCGACATCGGCGATCGGGTCGCGCTCGCGGCGCCGGGCTATCCGGCCTATCGCAATATCCTGACCGCGCTCGGCGTCGAGCCGGTGCTGCTGCCGAGCGAGGCCGAGCACCGTTTCCAGCCGACGCCCGAGCTGCTCGATGGGGTCGAAGGGCCGCTCCATGGATTGATCGTGGCCAGCCCCTCGAACCCGACCGGAACCATGCTCGACCGCGCCGCCCTGGGGGCGCTGGTCGACTATTGCGGCGACCGCAATATCCGTTTGATCTCGGACGAGATCTATCACGGCATCTGCTACGGCGCGCGCGCGGTCTCGGCGCTTGAGTTCGGCGATCGGGCGCTGGTCATCAACAGCTTCTCGAAGTACTACTCGATGACCGGCTGGCGCCTGGGCTGGATGGTGATGCCGGAGGATTTGCTGCGCCCGGTCGAGTGCCTGGGGCAGAACCTGTTCATCTCCGCCCCGACCCTGTCGCAGTTCGCCGGACTGGCGGCGCTGGATTGCCAGGCGGCGCTCGACGGCTACGTCGCCGCCTACGCGCGCAATCGGGAGCTGCTGCTCGGGGAACTGCCCCAGGCCGGTTTCGACCGCTTGGCGCCGGCCGACGGCGCCTTCTACCTCTACGCCGAGATCACCCATCTGACCAACGACAGCGAAGCGTTTTGCCGCCGCATGCTGGCCGAGACCGGTGTCGCGGCCGCGCCGGGCGTCGATTTCGACCCGCAGCGGGGCAACCGCACCCTGCGCTTTTCCTTCGCCGGTCCGGAAGCCGAAATGGCCGAAGCCGCCCGCCGCCTGAAGGCGTGGCTCTGAGACAGAGGTCAGGTATCAGGTATCAGGTATCAGGTTGCTTTTTCTGATCCCTGATCCCTGATCCCTGATCCCTGATCCCTGATCCCCGATCCCGGTCAGCTGAACTTCTGCCACCAGCCGCGTCGACGTGGGGCCGGGGCTTCGCTTTCCGGCGGCACCACGGGCGCCTCCGCGGGCGCCTCCGCGGGCACCTCCGGGGAATCCTCGCCGTTGGTGGGGCCCACGTCGGCGAGAGTCGGGGCGGGGTCCGGCACAGGGTCCGGCGCAGGGTCCGGCCCAGGGTCCGGCCCAGGGTCCGGCACGGGGGCCGGCGGTTCGGGCTCGGCCGGCGCTTCGGCGCTGGACGCGGCCTTTTTCTTGGCCGCCTTCTTTTTGCGGGGCGCGCGCTTGGCCTTGGCGGCGCTGCGCGCGCGTTTCGGTTTGGGCGCCTCGGGTTCGGCCGGCTCGGCGTCCGCCACTTCCGGGGCCACTTCCGGGGCCACTTCCGGGGGTGCTTCCACCTCGGCGGCTTCCTCGGGAGTCTCCGCTTCCGGCGCGTCGGCGGCGAGCTCTTCGGTCCCAGTCTCCGAAACCTCCTCGCCCCGCCGGCGCGAACGGCGCCGGCCGCCCCGCTTGCCGCGGCGCCGGCGTCGCTTCGGCTTGTCCTCGCCGTTCTCCTCCGCGGCGGCGCCGCGTTCTTCCGTGATCGCCGCCTCGTCTTCGTCTTCGGTCCCAGCAGGTTCGGCCTTGGCGGGCTCGGCCTTGGCAGGCTCGGCCTTGGCGGGTTCGGCGGCCGCGACCTCGGCCGGCTCCTCGCCGCGCCGGCGCCGGCGCCGGCCGCGGGTGCGCTTGCGCTCGCCCTTGTCCTCGTCCTCGGCGCGCTCGCCGCGCTCCGCTTCCTCCTCCGCGCCGCTGCGCGGGCCCAGGCTCAGGCGTTCGAGGGTGTAGTTCGGCGCGATCAGACCTTCGTCGACTTCGACCCGGATCTGGAAGCCGTAGCGCCGCTCGATCTCGACGATGCGGTCGCGCATGCGGTTGAGCAGGTGCAGCGCGGCCATCGGCGGCGCGGTGACCAGGACTTCGCCGGCGCCGCGCCGGATGCCTTCCTCCTCGAGCCCGCGCAGCACGTGCAACGCCATCGATTCGGTGGTGCGCACGTAACCGCTGGCATTGCAGTTCGGACACACCACGGTGGAGCTTTCGAACAGGCTCGGCCGCAGGCGCTGGCGCGACATCTCGAGCAGGCCGAAGGGGCTGATCCGGCCGAGCTGGATGCGTGCCCGGTCGAGGCGCATCGCCTCCTTCAGCTTGCGCTCGACGGCGCGGTTGTGGCGCGACTCCTCCATGTCGATGAAGTCGATCACGATCAGCCCGGCCAGGTCCCGGAGGCGCTGTTGCCGGGCGATCTCCTCCGCCGCCTCCAGATTGGTCTTGTAGGCGGTCTCCTCGATGTGCCGCCCGCGCGTCGCCTTGCCCGAGTTGACGTCGATGGCGACCAGGGCCTCGGTCATGTTGATGACGAGGTAACCGCCCGACTTGAGCTGCACGGTCGCGTTGTGCATGGAGTCGATCTGGTCCTCCACCTGATGGCGGTAGAACAGCGGCACCGTCGGGTCCTTGTACAGCTTGACCTTTCTGGCGTGGCTCGGCATCAGCGACTTCATCACCGCCTTGGCGTGCTTGTGGCCCTCCTCGCCGTCGATCAGGATCTCGTCCATGTCGCTCTGATAGAGGTCGCGCATGGCGCGCTTGATCAGGTTGGCCTCTTCGTAGATCAGGCAGGGCGCGATCGAGGCGAGGGTGGTGTCGCGGATCTCACCCCAGAGCCGGAGCAGGTACTCGTAGTCGCGCTTGATCTCGGCCTTGGTGCGCTCGCTGCCCGCGGTGCGCACGATGACCGCCACGCCCTCTGGGATGTCCAGGTTCTCGACCACCTTCTTGAGGCGCTTGCGGTCCGCGGGATTGTTGATCTTGCGGCTGATGCCGCCGCCCTTGCCGGTGTTGGGCATGAGCACGCAATAGCGCCCGGCGAGCGACAGGTAACTGGTCAATGCGGCGCCCTTGTTGCCGCGCTCCTCCTTGGTCACCTGGACCAGGATCACCTGGCGGCGCTTGATGACCTCCTGGATCTTGTACTTGCGCAGCCGCCGGGCGCGGCGCCGGGCGGCATCGTCGACCTCGTCGCCGCCGACCGTATCGACGCCGGCCTCGCTCGCGACCTCCTCGACCTCGCGGTCCTCGCCGCCGGCCGCCCCTTCGTCGTCGCCGGCCGCCTCGTCGCCGGCCGCCTCGTCGGCTTCGGCGTCCTCGTCGGTCTCGGCTTCGGCTTCGGCTTCATCCGGTTCCGCCCCGTCCTCGTCGGGTTCGGTGTCGGGCTCCCCGGCCGTGTCCTCGGCGGCCTCGGCTTCCGGCGCCTCGTCCCCGTCGGCTTCCTCTTCCGAGTTCTCGCCCTTGAGTTTCGCCTCCTCGGCGAGCAGGGCCTTCCGGTCGGCGATCGGGATGCGGTAGTAGTCGGGATGGATTTCGCTGAACGGCAGGAACCCGTGACGGTTGCCGCCGTATTCGACGAAGGCCGCTTGAAGCGACGGCTCGACCCGCGTGATTTTCGCGAGGTAGATGTTGCCCTTAAGCTGTTTTTTCGAAGCGGTTTCGTAATCGAAGGCTTCGAGACGGTTGCCGCTCAGCACGACCACCCGGGTCTCTTCCGGGTGGCTGGCGTCGACGAGCATACGTTTGGCCATGTAGATAAGTCTCCACTACGCGTCCGGCGACGCCTGCCTGTGCGGCGGGTCGCGGCGCGAAATTCAGATAATCCGGTTGCGTCGTCATCAGAGGTGTCGTCCGATCCTGGGCACCCACGCAGCCCGCGAGTCTCCGCGTGGACCCAAGAGGCCGGTTGCCACGCTGTCCGTGGCGTGCGGCCGGAGAAACAAATGGCCGGGCCGGCCCCGCGTCCGGACCGGCCCCGCCGAAAGACATCGGGCGCCCTCGAAGGCGGCGCGATGTCCGGTCAGCGCGCACCCATGGCCTTGTTGGGGACAGGGGCACGACGCACCCATACCCTCGGATAGGTCTCGGACCGTCACCGAGCGGGATGGGGCGAATCACCCGGCCAGACTATCAGGACCGAGGGGCCGGTGCCAGATCGGATTTTCGGGCCGCGGCTTGGCGCGGTTTCCCGGGCCCGGCCGGTTCGCGTCGCTTGGATCGAACTTGCTTGGTCGCGACGCTTGGGAATAGATATATTTGGTGGCGACTCGGAATGGCCCCTTATAGCAAAGGTCCTTGTGACCCGACACCGGCGCGACGCTGTCGCGCGCCGGCAAAGTCGGGTCGTCAACCGCAATCCGGCCGATGACTCGAATTTTCCTGCTTGCCCTCTGCCTCGCCTTGGCGGCCCCGGCCGCCCCGGCCGCCTGGGCCCAGCCGATGGTGAGCCAGGTGCGAATCGGCGAGCACCCGGACAAGACCCGCTTCGTGATGGAGCTTTCGGAGGCGCCTCGCTACCGGGTCTTCACCCTGGCGGACCCGTTCCGCGTGGTGATCGACCTGCCCGAGCTGCGCTGGGCGCCGGGCCGGGGCGAGGGCGACCAGAAGGGCGGCCTGATCGCCGCCATGCGCTTCGGTCTGTTCGCGCCGGGGACCAGCCGGGTGGTGCTCGATCTCAGCGCGCCGGCCCGGGTCAGCCGCGTCTTCGTGCTGCCGCCCACCGGGAATTACCCCTACCGCCTGGTGATCGACGTGGTGCCGGTCAGCCGCGCCAGCTTCCTGGCCGCGCGCGCCGCGCCGATCGTCTCCGATCCGCCGCTGGATCCCGCCTCCAGCGCGGTCGCCGTGCCGCCCCAGCCCGAGGCCGACGAGCGTAGAACCATCGTCATCGATCCCGGTCATGGCGGCATCGACCCGGGATCGCGCAGCCTCACCGGGGTCGACGAAAAGAACATCGCACTGGCCTACGCCCGCGCGCTGAGGCGGCAGCTCGAGGCCGGCGGGCGCTACCGGGTGGTCCTGACCCGGGACAAGGACATCTTTATCAGCCTGCGCGACCGGTTCGGCCTCGCCGAACGCGTGGCGGGCGACCTCTTCATCTCGCTGCACGCCAACAACCACGATTCGCCGAGGGTTCGGGGCGCTTCGGTCTACACGCTCTCGGAACAGGCCTCCGACGCCGAGGCCGAGGCGCTGGCGGCCAAGGAGAACAAGGCCGACATCATCGCCGGGATCAATCTGGCCGAGCAGACCGAGGTCGTCAGCAAGATCCTGATCGACCTGGCTCAGCGCGAGACCATGAACCTGTCCAAGCAGTTCGCCAACGGCCTGGTGGGCGAGCTGGGCCGGGTGACCAAGCTGCTCGGCAACGCCCATCGGTCGGCCGGCTTCGCGGTGCTCAAATCCGCCACCGTGCCCTCGATCCTGATCGAGATCGGCTACCTGTCGAACCAGACCGAGGAGCGCCTGCTGCGCTCCAAGAAACACAGGATCGGCGTCAGCCGGGCGATCGGCGCCGCGATCGAGGCCTATTTCGAACGGCAAACCAGCTTGAATCGCACCTAGACATTCCAGGGGCATCGGGGGGGGGCATCGGGGGGGACATCGGGGGGGATCGAGAGGCCCGTTGAGCTTTCCGCGGCGGCATGGAGCGGTCACAACCCCGCCACATTCTTCGGCTATGCCGACGCGCGCCTTGATGCTGCGGCGGTTACCCCTAGGTAACCTTTGCCCGGCTATGGTGCCGACCCGCCGGGCCCGGATCGCGGCGCCGGTCGACCGCCCGCTCGAGGGGAGGCGAAACTGAGGTTTCTCGCAGGCTTTATCGGTACCCTGCTGTTTCTTGCCCTGCTCGGCGGGGCCGGGGTGCTGTATCTGTTCTACCACTACGGCCGCGATCTGCCGGACTACCGCCAACTGGCCGACTACGAGCCGCCCACGGTGACCCGCCTGCACGCCGGCGACGGCCGGCTGCTGGTCGAATACGCGACCGAGAAACGGGTCTACGTGCCGGTCAAGGCGATACCCCGGCGCGTGATCAACGCGTTCCTGGCGGCCGAGGACAAGAACTTCTACAGCCATCCGGGCATCGACTTCCTCTCGGTCGCGCGCGCGATCGTGACCAACGTCGGCAACCTCGCCGGCGGCCGGCGGCCGGTCGGGGCCTCGACCATCACCCAGCAGGTCGCCAAGAACTTCCTGCTCACCAACGAGGTCTCGATCTCCCGCAAGGTCAAGGAGGCGATCCTGGCGTTCCGGATCGAGCAGGCCTTCGACAAGGACCGGATCCTGGATCTCTATCTCAACGAGATCTATCTCGGTTTCGGGTCCTACGGCGTGGCGGCGGCGGCGCTCAACTACTTCAACAAGTCGCTCGACGAGCTGACCGTGGCCGAGGCGGCCTATCTGGCGGCGCTGCCCAAGGCGCCCAACAACTATCACCCGATCAGAAAGCTCCAGGCCGCCGTGGCCCGGCGCGACTGGGTGATCGGGCGCATGCTCGAGGACGGGCGCATCGATTCCACCGAGGCCGAGGTGGCCTGGGCCGAGCCGCTTCAGGTTCACCGGGTCGATCCGACCGAGATCGTCCGGGCCGACCATTTCGTCGAGGAGGTGCGGCGCGAGCTGGCCGGGATCTATGGCGAGACCAACCTCTACGAGGGCGGCCTCTCGGTGCGCACCACCCTCGACCCCCGGCTCCAGCGCATCGCCGACCGGGTGCTGCGCGCGGGCCTGATCGCCTACGACCGGCGCCACGGCTGGCGCGGCCCGGTGGCCACTCTGGGCGAGGAGCTGTTCTCCGTGGAGTCTGAGGAAACCGGCGAATCCGGCGGCTGGCGGGAGGCGCTGGCCGCCATCGAGCCGCCCAAGGGCGCCGACCCCTGGCGCCTGGCGGTGGTGACCGGCCTCGACGAGACCCAGGCCGAGATCGGTTTGGACGATGGCGCCACCGGATACATCCCCATGGCCGAGCTGACCTGGGCCCGGCCCTGGCTCAAGCGCCAGAGGGTCGGCGCCAAACCGAAACGGCCCGATGCGGTGCTGAGCGTCGGCGAGGTGGTCCTGGTCGAGCCGGTCGCGGCGGACGGCGAGGGCAAGGCCTATGAGGCGGGCGCCCATGGCCTGCGCCAGATCCCGGGGATCGACGGCGGTCTGGTGGCCATGGATCCCCACACCGGCCGGGTGCTGGCCATGAGCGGCGGCTTCTCCTACGACCGGAGCCAGTTCAACCGCGCCACCCAGGCGCGGCGCCAACCGGGGTCCGCGTTCAAGCCCTTCGTCTATCTGGCGGCGCTGGACAGCGGCTTCACGCCGGCCACCATCGTCCTCGACGCGCCCTTCGTGATCGATCAGGGCGCGGGCCAGGGCAAGTGGAAGCCGGCCAACTATTCGCGCAAGTTCTACGGCCCGGCGCCGATGCGCATCGGCCTCGAGAAGTCGCGCAACCTGATGACCGTGCGCCTGGCCCAGACCATCGGCATGGACAAGGTGGTCGCCACTGCCCGGCGCTTCGGCATCATCGACGACATGCCGCCGATGCTGTCGATGGCGCTCGGCGCCGGCGAGACCACTCTGCTCCGGCTGACCAGCGCCTACGCCATGCTGGTCAACGGCGGCCGGCGCATCGACCCGACGCTGATCGACCGCATCCAGGACCGCCACGGCCTGACCATCTTCCGGCACGATATCCGCGACTGCCCGGGCTGCCGGGACCAGGCCTGGAACGGCCAGGAGCCGCCGGAACTGCCCGACGAGCGCGAGCGGGTGGCCGACCCGGCGAGCGCCTATCAGTTGGTGTCCATGCTCCAGGGCGTGGTCGAGCGCGGCACCGGGCGGCGGGTCCGCGCCGTGGGCAAGCCGCTGGCCGGCAAGACCGGCACCACCAACAAATCCATGGACACCTGGTTCCTGGGCTTCGCGCCGGACTTGGCGGTCGGGGTCTTCGCCGGCTTCGACGAGCCCCGGCCGCTCGGCGCCAGGGAGACCGGCTCCTCGGTCTCGGCGCCGGTGTTCCGCGACTTCATGGCCGCCGCCCTCGAGGGCCGGCCGGCGATCCCGTTCCGCATCCCCGGCGGCATCCGCCTGGTCCGGATCAACGGCGATACCGGCCGGGTCGCGCGCCCGGGCGACAAGCGGGTCATCCTCGAGGCCTTCAAGCCCGGCACCGTGCCGAGCGGCGACCAGGCCGTGATCGACGGCGGCATCAATCCGCTCGGCGGCCTGGGCGGCACCAGCGGGCTGTACTGAGGCCGTCAAAGTCCCTAAATAGACCCCCGACGACGATTCATGCCCGCCCGAGGTGGGAAATTCCCGGAGGAGGTTCCATGCGCGCCGAGACCCAAGCGGTGGTGGACGACATCGAGCAGTCGTTGGCCCTGCTGAGGAGGCATCTTTGACCCCGAGGCCGCGTCCGAACGCCTGGCGCTGCTGAACGCCCAGGCCGAGGATCCCGGGCTCTGGGACCACCCGGAGGCGGCCCAGAAGGTGATGCGCGAGCGCACCCGCCTCGATCAGGCGATCTCCCGCTACCATGGCTTCGAGCAGCGCCTGGAGGACGCGGTCACCCTGATCGAGCTGGGCGAGGCCGAGGACGACGCCGCCGCCATCGCCGAGGCCGAGGCCGATCTGGGCCGGCTCCGGGCCCTGGCCGCCAAGCAGCAGCTCGCCACCCTGCTGTCGGGGGAGGCCGACGCCAACGACTGCTACCTCGAAATCCACGCCGGCGCCGGCGGCACCGAGGCCCAGGACTGGGCGCGGATGCTGGTGCGGATGTACGCGCGCTGGGCCGAGGCCCACGGCTACCAGATCGAGTGGCTGGAGGAGAGCGCGGGCGAGGAGGCCGGGCTCAAGTCGGCGACCTTCCGCATCAAGGGCGACAACGCCTACGGTTGGCTCAGGACCGAATCCGGCGTGCACCGCCTGGTGCGCATCTCGCCCTTCGATTCCCAGTCCCGGCGCCACACCAGCTTCGCCAGCGCCTGGATCTATCCGGTGGTCGACGAGACCATCGAGATCGAGGTCCTGGACAAGGACCTGAGGATCGACACCTACCGCGCCTCGGGCGCCGGCGGCCAGCACGTCAACAAGACCGACAGCGCGGTGCGCATGACCCACCTGCCGACCGGCATCGTGGTGCAGTGCCAGAACGACCGCTCGCAGCACAAGAACCGGGCCCAGGCGATGAAGATGCTACGCGCCCGGCTCTACGAGCTCGAGTTGCGCAAGCGCGAGGAGGAGGCCCAGGCCGTGGCCGAGGCCAAGGCGGACATCGGCTGGGGGCACCAGATCCGGTCCTACGTGCTGCAGCCCTATCAGATGGTCAAGGACCTCAGGACCGGCGTGGAGACGGGCAACGTTCAGGCCGTCCTGGACGGGGACATCGACGCCTTTCTCGAAGCGTCGCTGGCCCATAAGCTGGACCGCGATTCAGGCGCGCGCGCCGAATCGGCGGCAGGGGACCGCTAGCGCCAGGTCCGCCGGGGGCCGCTTGCGCTGCCACCTCGGGCGGCGCGACGGCCGGCGGGCTCGCCGGGCCCAGGGCCCGGAGGGTCCGGAGGGTTCGGACCATGGCGCCGGTGAGCCAGGCCGCGATCCTCGCCAGCCAAGCCCTTGCGCCGCGCTTGGGCCAAGGCCGGGCGCCGACCGGCGCCGGTTGAGATAGGGACTGCACGTCTCGATCGACTCGCGTTTCATGGGTTGCCTCCCGCGGCAACCCCCGAAAGCGGACTCTCTACTTCCATGGTTAACGATAGGTTACCGGGCAGGCGTCGCGGTTAGGGCAATAATACCTAGCATAAAAATATAAAATTGAATGAAAATTCGAAAAGTAGGCTGTTTCGCCCTAATGTTATCAATATTAATCATGATACTCTCACATTATCGATAGAGGAATATAATTATCTTGTGAATTCTATTAGTATCTCGTATATGTATATCTACGCATACGGAAGATATAGTGCGTTCCGCGGTTGCCGAATTCGCTCAAGGGGTCGGCATCGCATCGCGCGCCGGGAGACCAGGAAGGAGAAGGCCGTGGCCCTCATCAACGTGAATCTGCGGGACCTGAAAGTGCTGGTGGTCGACGACAGCCGCACCGCGCGCCACGCGCTCCGGCAGTTCCTCCGGGAAATATCGGTCGAGACCGTGGAGATGGCCGAGGACGGCGCCGACGCGATCAAGAAGCTGCGCGATTTTCCGGCCGACCTGGCGCTCTGCGATCTGCACATGGCGCCGCTCGACGGCATCGAGTTCACGCGCCTGCTGCGCAGCGCCGAGGACAGTCCCAATCCCTACCTGCCGGTGCTGATTCTGACCGCGGACGCGACCGCCGCCCAGTTGCGCAACGCGCTCGGCGCCGGCGCCAACGACTTCATGTCCAAGCCGATCAAGCTCGACTCCCTGCGCCGCAAGATTCAGGGGCTGTTCGCGCGGCCGATGGTGTTCGTTCGCGACGGCCGCTACCTGAAGCCGCTGCGCGCCTCCGGCCGGCCGGAGGGCGCGCCGGATTCCCGCTACGGGCCACGCCCGGAGGCGAAGAGCGGGGCGGACATGACCGCGCTCGCCGACGGCGCGCTGCTCACCCGGGCCGATCTGGGGATCCAGTAGCCTCACCTGGGGGGCCAGTGACCTCCGGCGCGAGCGGCTCGTAGAACCCGGGCTGCAGGCCCGCCTCGCGGCGGGCTTCGGTGTTGAACGGGGGCTTGACGACGCCCTTGAAGTGGCGTGCCACCAGCTCGCGCCAGGCCGCTTCCGGGGCCCGGCCGCGACGCGCGCAGAGCCAGTCGAACCAGCGCTTGCCGGCGGCGACGTGGACGATCTCGTCGCGGTAGATGGTCTCGAGTGCGGCCCTGCCCTCGGCATCGCCGGCGGCGGCGAGCTTCGCGATCAGGCCCGGGGTCACGTCGAGGCCGCGCGCCTCCAGCACCAGCGGCACCACCGCCAGGCGCGCCAGCAGGTCGTGGGCGGTGGCCTGCGCCGCCTGCCACAGCCCGTCGTGGGCCGGCAGGGCGCCGTAGTCGATGTCGAGCGCGGCCAGGCGCCGCTCCAGGAGCGCGAAGTGGCGCGCCTCGTCATCGGCGACCCGGACCCAGTCGTCGTAGAAGGCGCGCGGGCACGCCTCGGCGGTGAAGCGCGCGATGATGTCCCAGGCGAGATCGATGGCGTTGAGCTCGATGTGGGCGAGGGCGTGATAGAGCGCCTGGCGCCCCGCCACGCCGCTGTTGGGGCCGCCGCCTGGACCGGGGCCGATCCGGCGCCGCGGCATCTCCCGCGGCGGCCGCAACTCAGGCGCCGTGGGGCGGGCGGGCCGCGCCGGCGGCTCGGCCACGCCGACCTCGGCGATCTCGCCCGCCGCCCAGGCCGCCGCGAAGCGCCGGCTCAGCGTCACTTTCCGCGCCGGATCGGCGCTGGTGAGCACGATCACCGCCGCCTCGGCGAGACACCGCGGGCGCGGCTCCGGGAGGGCCGGCATGCTCACGCCCCGAGCGGCCCGGTCCAGAAACGGGGCCAGAAAAGGGGACAGTCCCCTTTATTTGTAGTATTATCCATTATAATCAAAAAGTTATCGGACGATCTGTTTCGGGGGACGGCCGCGCGGGCGGAGGCTCGGCTCGATTCCGAGACGCATCGCCGTGCGCCGGGTCCAGACTGGCGCGCCCCAGGGAGCGCTTCGGTTGACGCTGTGTCGGAGCGCCGCGAGC
>JACZVL010000233.1 GCA_022572685.1 Pseudomonadota bacterium | reverse complement strand
GCAACTGGCCGACGGGCTGGCCTTCGTCGAGGACGCCGAGAGCGGCGAACGCAGCATCTTCTCGGCGCGCTTCGCCTGTCCGGTCTCGGGCTTCACCATCGACGAGATCGAGCCGCGGCTGTTCTCCTTCAACAGCCCCTTCGGCGCCTGCCCGGCCTGCGACGGCCTGGGCACCACCCACTACTTCGACCCGGAGCTGGTGATCCCGGACCCCAAGCGCTCGCTCTACGGGGGCGCGGTCGCGCCCTGGTCCAAGTCGACCACGCCCTACTACAAGCAGACTCTCGAAAGCCTGGCGCGCCACTTCGGGGCCTCCATGCACGAGCCCTGGAACGAGCTGCACGGGAAGCTGCGCAAGGCGGTGCTGGAGGGTTCGGGATCGACGCCGATCACCATGCGCTACGACGACGGCATCCGGGTCTACGAGACCACCAAGCCGTTCGAGGGCGTGCTGCCCAACATGGAGCGGCGCTGGCGCGAGACCGACAGCGACTGGATCCGCGACGAGCTGTCGCGCTATCAGGCGGTGCGGCCTTGCGAGACTTGCGCCGGCTACCGGCTCAAGCCCGAGGCGCTGGCGGTCAAGATCGGCGGCAAGCACGTCGGCGAGGTCACCACGCTCTCGGTCGCCGCCGCCGCCGAATGGTTCCTTGGCCTGGGCCCGAAACTGACCGCCAAGCAGGCCGAGATCGCCGAGCGGGTGCTCAAGGAGATCAACGAGCGCCTGCATTTCCTGGTCAACGTCGGGCTCGAGTACCTGACCCTGTCGCGCGCCTCGGCGACGCTCTCGGGCGGCGAGAGCCAGCGCATCCGCCTGGCCTCCCAGATCGGCTCGGGCCTGACCGGGGTGCTCTACGTGCTCGACGAGCCCTCGATCGGCCTGCACCAGCGCGACAACGCGCGCCTGCTCGAAACCCTGAAACGTCTCCGCGACCTGGGCAACACCGTGATCGTGGTCGAGCACGACGAGGAGGCGATCCGGGCCGCCGACTACGTGGTCGACATGGGCCCGCGCGCCGGCATCCACGGCGGCGAGGTGGTCGCGGCCGGCACCCCAGAAGAGGTGATGGCCAACCCGGCGAGCCTGACCGGGCAGTACCTGACCGGGGCCCGCCGGATCCCGGTGCCCAGCGTCCGGCGGCCGGGTCACCGCGGCCAGACCGTGCGCATCCTCGGCGCGCGCGCCCACAACCTGCAGAACCTGACCGCCGAGATTCCGCTCGGCACGCTCACCTGCGTGACCGGGGTCTCGGGCAGCGGCAAGTCGACGCTGGTGGTCGAGACCCTCTACAAGGCCCTCGCCCGCCAGCTCAACAACGCCCGCGCCCAGCCCGGCGCCCACGACAAAATCGAGGGTCTGGAGTTCCTGGACAAGGTGATCGACATCGACCAGTCGCCGATCGGGCGCACGCCGCGCTCCAACCCGGCGACCTATACCGGCGCCTTCACCCCGATCCGCGACTGGTTCGCCGGCCTGCCCGAGGCGAACGCGCGCGGCTACAAGCCCGGGCGCTTCTCCTTCAACGTCAAGGGCGGCCGCTGCGAGGCCTGCCAGGGCGACGGCGTGATCAAGATCGAGATGCATTTCCTGCCCGACGTCTACGTCAAATGCGACGTCTGCCTGGGCCGGCGCTACAACCGGGAAACCCTCGAAGTCACCTTCAAGAACAAGAACATCGCACAGGTTCTTGACATGACGGTCGAGGAAGGCGCGAGCTTCTTCAAGGCGGTGCCGGTGATCCGCAACAAGATGGAGACCCTGGAGCGGGTCGGCCTCGGCTACATCCACATCGGCCAGCCGGCGACCACGCTGTCGGGCGGCGAGGCGCAGCGGGTCAAGCTCGCCAAGGAGCTGTCGCGCCGGGCCACCGGACGCACCCTCTACATCCTCGACGAACCGACCACCGGCCTGCACTTCGAGGACGTGAGGAAACTCTTGGAGGTGCTGCACGCGCTGGTCGACCAGGGCAACACGGTGCTGGTCATCGAGCACAACCTGGAGATCATCAAGACCGCCGACTGGATCGTCGACCTCGGCCCCGAAGGCGGCGACAAGGGCGGCCGCGTGGTCGCCGCCGGCACCCCCGAGGAGGTCGCCGCCACGCCCGGCAGCTTCACCGGCGAATACCTGCTCTCCCACCTGTCCGGCGTCCGCTCGCGGCGCAAGAAGCGGGCCTGACCGCCGGCCCGCTTGCTCCCGCCCCCATCAGCACCTATCTGGTAGGGAATGACCCCGCCAGACAATTCAGCCCCCGGCCAGATCATGGCCGCACCCAGCGACCTAACGGCCGCGGCGCACGAGCGCGCGGCGCCGATCGTGGCCGCGCTGATGGACGTCGAGCGGCGCGCGGCGGCCCGCATGGCGCCGCTGTTCGACAGCTTCGTGGGACACCTGCGCGCGGCCGGCTTGCCGATCTCCCGCGCCTCCCTGCACATCTGGCAGCTGCATCCGCAACTGGCGGCGCGCAGCCTGGTCTGGGACCTGGAGCGGGGCGGCGAAACCACCGAGCTGGGCCACGAATATTCGATCCAGAGCCAGGACACCTACCTCGCCTCCCCGATCCGGGTCATCCGCGAAGGCGCCGAGCCGATCCGCCGGCGCATCGAGCGGCCCGACTGTCCGCTCGATTTTCCGATCCTCAAAGACCTGAAGGCGCGTGGCTTCACCGACTACTCGATCCGGCCGCTGCTGTTTTCCGGCAGCACGCCGAATGCGATCAGCATCGCCACCGACCGGCCCGGCGGCTTCAGCGAGCCGGATCTCGCGGTGCTCGACGCCACCCTGCCGGCCTTTGCGGCGGTGGCCGAACTGCGGCAGTTGCGGCGCACCGCGCGCGACCTGCTCAACACCTACGTCGGGCCCAACACCGGGGAGCGTATCTTCTCCGGCGCGGTCAAGCGCGGCGACGGCGAGATCATCCATGCGGTGCTGTGGTATTGCGACCTGCGCGGCTTCACCGCGCTCGCCGAGAAACAACCGCTCGCGGAGGTGCTGGCGCTGCTCGATGCTTACTTCGACGCCATCGCCCAGCCGGTGGTCGCGCGCGGCGGCGAGATCCTCAAGTTCATGGGCGACGCCATGCTGGTGATCTTCCCCTGCGAGCAGCGCGAACCAGCGATCTGCGGCGCCTGCGACCTGGCGCTCGAAGCGGCCGAGGAAGCGGTCGAGCGGGTCTGCGCGCTCAACGACACCCATCGCCCCAAGGACGGAACCACCATCGAGTGCGGCGTGGCGGTTCACGTCGGCGAGGTCATGTACGGCAATATCGGCGCCGCCGACCGCCTCGACTTCACGGTGATCGGACACGCGGTCAACCTGGTCGCGCGCCTCGCCAAGCTCTGCGCCGATTTGGACAAGGCGATCCTGATCTCCGGCGCGGTGGCGGGCATGTCCCGGCGCGAGCTGGCCGCCCTGGGCCGGCACCACCTCAAGGGCATCGACGCGCCTCAGGAGGCCTTCACCATCGCCGGCTCAAGACCATGAGCGTGCGCGATCCCAAGGCCGTCTCCGGGCCCATCCACGTGATCGGCGGCGGCCTGGCCGGCACCGAGGCGGCCTGGCAGATCGCCCGCGCCGGGGTGCCCGCGGTGCTGCACGAGATGCGCCCGGCGCGCGGCACCGAGGCCCACCTGACCGACGGCCTGGCGGAGCTGGTGTGCTCCAACTCGTTCCGCTCCGACGATGCCGAGCACAACGCGGTCGGCCTGCTGCACGCGGAGATGCGCCGCCTGGGCTCGTTGATCATGGCCGCCGGCGACGCCCACCGCCTGCCCGCCGGCGGCGCGCTGGCGGTCGACCGGGAGGGCTTCTCCGCCGAGGTGACCGCGCGGCTCGAGGCCGAGCCGCTGATCCAGATCAACCGTGGCGAGGTTGCCGGGTTGCCGCCGGCGGC
>JACZVL010000232.1 GCA_022572685.1 Pseudomonadota bacterium | reverse complement strand
GCTTCCGCGAGGCGCTGCGCGATTTCCACAGCCCGCAGCAGAACATCGTCTACGCGGATGCGACCGGCGCCATCGGTTTCATCGCCCCGGGGCGGGTGCCGATCCGTAAAGCCGGCGACGGCCGCGCCCCGGTGCCGGGCTGGAGCGGCGCCTTCGACTGGACCGGCTTGGTGCCGTTCGAGGCCCTGCCCATGACCCTGGACCCGCCCTCGGGGCGGATCGTCGCGGCCAACAACAAGATCGTCCCCGACGACTACCCCTACCTGATCGCCGCCGACTGGCCGGACCACTACCGCGCCCAACGCATCCACCAACTGCTCGACGATGCCGGGCCGCTCACCCCCGAGGCCGTGGCCGCCATGCAGCAGGACATCGAATCGCTCGGCGCGCGCGAGCTGCTGCCGCTGCTGCTGGAGACCGTGCCCACCAGCGCGCGCGGCCGCGAGGCGCTGGCATTGCTGGCCGACTGGGACCGGCGCATGGCGCGCGAGCGGGCGGCGCCGCTGATCTTCTACGCCTGGGTTCGGGAGCTGAACCGCCTGATCTTCGCCGATGAGCTGGGCCCGGTGTTCGGCGATTTCCAGCGCCCGAAGATGGACCTGCTGGCGCGGGCCCTCACCGAGGGCCAAGCCCAGGGCCAAGCCCAGGGCCAAGCCTGGTGCGACGACGTCGGAACCCCGGCCCGCGAGGACTGCGCCGGCCGGGCGGCCCGGGCCCTGGAGGACGCGCTCGACCTGCTGGAGGCACGCTTCGGCCGGCCGCTGGCGGACTTGCGCTGGGGCGCCGCCCATGTGGCGCGCTTCCGCCATCCGATCCTGAGCCGGGTGCCGTATTTCGACCGCCTGTTCGGCACCGAAGTCGAGACCGATGGCGGCGACGACACCCTGAACAAGGGCGGCGCGCGCGCTTCCGGACCGCTTGAGACGCTGTTCGAGGATATCCACGGTCCCGGCTACCGGGCGGTCTACGACCTCGCCGATCTGGACCGCTCGCGCTTCATGATCGCCACCGGACAGTCGGGAAACCCCTTCTCGCCCCACTACGGCAACCTGGCGATACGCTGGCGCGACGGAATCTATGCCATACTGGACGGTCGCGGGACAGCGAAACAGGACAGGTTGAGGCTCATACCCGAGAAGCCCTAACGGGGAGAGGATCATGGCAGCGACCAGCGTCACCGCCGAGGACATCCGGGCCGCGGGCCGGGCGATCGCCGGCGAGGTCATCCGCACGCCGCTGGTCGCGGCACCCCGCCTGGGCGAGATCCTGGGCTGCGAGCTCTATCTCAAGCTCGAGAACCAGCAGTACACCGGCTCGTTCAAGGACCGCGGCGCGCTCCACAAGCTCAAGAGCCTGACGCCAGCGCAGGCCAAGTCCGGGGTCATCGCCATGTCGGCCGGCAACCACGCGCAAGGGCTCGCCTACCACGCCCGGCGCCTGGGCATCCCGGCGACCATCGTGATGCCGGAATTCGCGCCCTTCACCAAGGTCGAGCGCACCAAGGAGTTGGGCGCGCGGGTGGTGCTGACCGGCGACACCCTGGACGCCTCCGCCATCGCCGCGCGCGAGATCGCCGAGCGGGAGAACCTCACCTTCGTCCACCCCTACGACGACCCCTTGATCGTCGCCGGCCAGGGCACCATCGGCTTCGAGATGCTCGAGGACCAGCCGGAGCTCGACACCATCGTGGTGCCGATCGGCGGCGGCGGGATCATTTCGGGCATCGCCATCGCCGCCAAGTCGGTGAAGCCCGGGATCGAGATGATCGGGGTCGAGGCCGAGCTGTTCCCCTCCATGGCCCAGGCCATCCACGGCCAGGCGCCGACGGCGGGCGGCGAGACCCTGGCCGACGGCATCGCGGTCAAGAACCCGGGCGCACTCACCCGCCCGATCATCGAGGAGCTGGTTTCGGACATCCTGCTGGTCGACGAGAGCCAGATCGAGACCGCGGTCCACGTCCTGGTCGAGCACCAGAAGATCGTCGCCGAGGGCGCCGGCGCCGCCGGGGTCGCGGCATTGATGAAGGAGCCGGAACGCTTCGCCGGGCGCAAGGTCGGCGCGGTCATCTGCGGCGGCAACATCGACGTGCGGCTGCTGTCCTGGGTGCTGACCCGCGGGCTGGTGCGCGACGGGCGCATGGTGCGCCTCAGGATCGGCATCGTCGACCGGCCCGGGGTGCTGGCCAAGGTGGCGCAGCTGATCGGCGAGACCGGCGGCAACATCATCGAGGTCTACCACCAGCGCCTGTTCTACGACGTGCCCGCCAAGCAGGCCGACGTCGACGCGGTGATCGAGACCCGCAACGCCGGGCACGTGCGCGAGATCGTCACCGCGCTCGAGGCCGGCGGCTTCCCGACCCGGGTGCTCTCGGCGCGCTCCGACGAAGGCCAGGCCCCAGACGCGCCGTGAGGGGACGCGCCGTGAGGGGACGCGCCGTGAGGGCAGGTTAGGCATCCCGACGCGCGGAGGGGCCTTGCGAGGCGACCCGGGGCCGGTCACTCTAGGCGGCTTCCGGGCGATTCGTGACAGGACAGGTGCTCGCCATGCCCGCCCCCGTATTCCGCAACGTGCTCGACAGCATCGGCGACACGCCGCTGATCGAGGTCGTGCGCATGGACACCGGCCCCTGCCGGCTGTTCCTCAAGCTCGAGAACCAGAACCCCGGCGGCTCGATCAAGGACCGCATCGGTCTCAGCATGATCGCCGCGGCCGAGCGCGACGGCAGCCTCGCCCCGGGCGGCGCCATCATCGAGGCGACCGCCGGCAACACCGGGCTCGGCCTGGCCCTGGTCGCGGCCCAGAAGGGCTACCGCCTGACCATCGTGGTCCCGGACAAGATGGCCCAGGAGAAGATCTTTCACCTGAAAGCACTGGGCGCCGAGGTGCTGCTGACCCGCTCCGATGTCGGCAAGGGCCACCCGGAGTACTACCAGGACATGGCCGCGCGCATCGCCAAGGAGACCGGCGCCTTCTACGTCAACCAGTTCGCCAACCCGGCCAACCCGAGGGCCCACGAGACCACCACCGGCCCCGAGATCTGGGAGCAGATGGACCACGATCTCGACGCGGTGGTCTGCGGCGTCGGCTCGGGCGGCACCATCGCCGGGCTGTCGCGCTACTTCGCCAAGGTCGCGCCCGAGGCGGAGATGGTGCTGGCCGACCCCGAGGGCTCGGTGCTGGCCGAATACGTGCGAACCGGCGCGCTCGCCAAGGAGGTCGGCTCCTGGCTGGTCGAGGGCATCGGCGAGGATTTCCTGCCGCCGGTCTGCGATCTCACGCGCACCAAGCTCGCCTACACCATCCCCGACGCCGAGGCCTTCGACACCGCGCGCGAACTCTTGCAGAAGGAGGGCATCCTGGCCGGCTCCTCCTCCGGCACCCTGATCGCCGCCGCCTTGCGCTACTGCCGCGCGCAAACCGCGCCCAAGCGCGTCGTCAGCTTCGTCTGCGACAGCGGCAACAAGTACCTGACCAAGATGTTCAACGACTACTGGATGATCGACCAGGGCTTCATCGAGCGCGCGCGCCACGGCGATTTGCGCGACCTGATCTCGCGCCGCCACGCCGAGCACGCCACGGTGTTCGTCGCCCCCGAGGATACCCTGCTGATCGCCTACGGACGGATGAAGCTCTACGACATCTCCCAGCTGCCGGTGATGAGCGGCGAGGACCAGGTCGTCGGGATCATCGACGAGAGCGACATCCTGCTCGAGGTGATGGGCGACGAGGCGCGCTTCAAGGCGCCGGTCAAGGACGCCATGATCTCCAAGATCGAGACCCTCCAGGCCGACGCGCGGCTCGAGGACCTGCTCCCCATCTTCCGCGCCGACCACGTCCCGCTGGTGCTCGACGGCGACAAGTTCCTCGGCCTGATCACCCGGATAGACCTGCTCAATTACCTG
>JACZVL010000050.1 GCA_022572685.1 Pseudomonadota bacterium | reverse complement strand
GGTGGCCGCCTCGGTGGTGGGCGGGCTCGAAGCCGGCGGCGTGGCGCTGCTGGAGAACCTGCGCTTCCATGGCGGCGAAGAGGACAACGATCCTCGCTTCGCCGGCGCCTTGGCCGAACTCGGCGAGATTTACGTGGATGACGCTTTTTCCGTGGCCCACCGCGCCCATGCGTCATTGGTTGCCATCACCCGGCACCTGCCGGCGGTCGCCGGGCGGCTCATGCAGGCCGAACTCGAGGCCCTTGGCGCCGCCCTGGAATCACCTAAGCGTCCGCTTTGCGCCCTGGTCGGCGGGGCTAAGGTTTCGACCAAGCTGGAACTGCTCGGCAATCTCAGCGCCAAGGTGGACAAGCTGGTGGTCGGCGGCGCCATGGCCAACACCTTCCTGCACGCGCGCGGCCTCGATGTCGGCGACTCGCTGTGCGAGCGCGACCTGGCGGCGACCGCCCGCGAGTTGCTGGCGCGCGCCGAGGCCGCCGGTTGCGCGCTGGTGCTGCCGGTCGACGTGGTGGTCGCGGAGCGCCTGGCGGGCAATGCCGAGACCGCCACCGTGCCGGTCGAGACGGTGCCGCCCGGGCGCATGATCCTCGACCTGGGTCCGGCCACCGTGGAGCTGATCTGCACCCGGCTCGCCGCCAGCCGGACCCTGGTCTGGAACGGCCCCCTGGGCTGTTTCGAGACGCCGCCCTTCGACGCCGGAACCAAGCGGGTCGCGGCCACGGCGGCGGCGCTGACCCGCGCCGGCGGGCTGTTCAGCGTGGCCGGCGGCGGCGACACCCTGGCCGCGCTCGCCCAGGCCGGGGCGGCCGAGGACTTTTCCTACCTGTCCACGGCGGGCGGCGCGTTCCTGGCGTGGCTCCAGGGCCGGACCCTGCCCGGGGTCCAGGCGCTGGAGGACGCGGCGCGCTAATACCAGGTCAGCAGGGTGAGCGCGCCGACGCCGGCGCCGACGCCCCACAGCATGTTGCGTCCGGCCAGAAAATAGACCGCGAGCGACAGCGCCGTGGCGCCCAGCCGGTCGGCGAGCGGGGTCTCGGCGAGCGGACCCGTGGGCAACACGATCATGCGCGCGACCAACGCCGCCACCAAGGCGTAGGCGATGCAGGCCGCCCACTCGAAGGCCCGGCCATCGGGATCGATGCGGCCCGACAGCGCGACCCCCAGGCCGCGCCAGACATAGGTCGCGGCGGCGCCCACCAGGATCACCGCGAAGGGCCACCAGTCCGGGGTCTCGGCCATGGGACTCTAATACAGGTTCCGCTCACGCGGAACCGGCCCCGGCCCGCACCCCCACCCGGCCACAGGTTCGGGGTTGGCTTGGCCGGCCGAACCAACCCCAAGCCCCATCATGATTGGGGTGGCCGGGCGGGGGTGCGGGCCGGTGCGACGTGAGCGAAACATGTCCTACACCCGCCGGCGGAAGCCGCCGCCCAGCAGGAAACCCAGGCTGCCGGCGCCGACACCGGCCAGCAGCAGGCTCCAGTCCGGGGTCAGAAGATACAGCGCCGGCCCGGCGGCGGCACCCAGGACCGCGGCGAGGATGCGGGCGCGACCGCGCACGTCGGCGGCGGTCATCAGCATGAAATAGATCGGATTGATGAACACCAGCCCGAGCGTGACCGGCAGCGGCACCGCCCCGGCGAGCGCGAAGCCGAGCGCGGTGGCGGCCAGCGAGACCCCCCAGAGCGCGCAGCCGAAACCCAGGAAATAGGGCAGGCGCTGCGCGGCCGGCATGCGCGGACAGTCGCGCATGGCAAACGCCCAGGTCGTCACCGCGACCCAGTTGGCGGCCAGGTAGTACAGCCAGCGCGGCGTGCCGGGCGCGCGCACCAGCGGCATGAGGGTGACCGCCATGGGCAGCAGGCGCACCGAGGTCAGGGTCACCGCGGCGCCGATCACCAGGATCGAGGCGCCGAGCCCGTAGAGCTCGAACAGCGCCACCTGCCCCGGCTGGGCCCAGCCGGTCGCGGTCGAGAACAGCGCGTGCCAGACGCTCAGGCCGGTCTGATGCACCAGCGCGCCGAAGCCGGTGAAGCTGGCGCCGAGCACCACCGCCGGCGCGCCGGCCGCGCGCCGAATGCCGGCCAGCACCGCCGCCCGGCGGCCGCCGAAGTCTTTCTTTGGCAACGATCGAGACATACGCCCCGGTATTACCGGCCCGGCGCACGGCGCGGAAGGGAAATCTGGGAGCGGCCCAAAAGGTGCGTGCTACCCGGCGACCACGCGGGATGCGGGCAGGCGCACGGTCACCGTGGTGCCGTGCTCGGGTTGACTGACCAGCTCGAAGCCGCCGCCGTGCAGCTCGGTCAGGCTCTTGGCCAGGGGCAGGCCCAGGCCGGTGCCCTCGTACTTGCGGCTGAGCCGCGAATCGACCTGGCCGAAGGGCGCCATGGCCCGGGCCATGTCGTCCGGCGCGATGCCGATGCCGCTGTCGCGGACCAGGAACAGGAACTCGCCGTTGTCGGCGAGCTCGGCACGCAGCGACACGCGGCCGCCCTCGGGCGTGAACTTGACCGCGTTCGACAGCAGATTGATCAGGATCTGCTTGAGCTTGGTCTTGTCGACGCGGAGCGCCGGGACGGTTCCCGTCAGGCGCACGTCGAGCCGTAGCTTGGCGCGCTCGGCGCGCGGTGCGATCAGGCGGCGCACCGATTCGACCAGGTCGCGCGGATCGACGGTCTCCTCGGCCAGGGACATCTCTCCAGCCTCGATCTTGGCGGCGTCCAGGATGTCGTTGATCAGCTCGAGCAGGTGCCCGGCGCTGTCGGTTATGTCGGCGGCATAGCCCTTGTACCGCGCGTTGCCGATCGGCCCGAGCATCTCCCGGTCCATGATTTCCGAGAAACCGATGATTGCGTTGAGTGGCGTGCGCAGCTCGTGGCTCATGTTGGCCAGGAACTCCGATTTGGTGCGGTTCGCGAACTCAGCCACCTCCTTGGCCCGAAGCAGCGCTTGCTCGCGCCGCCGGAGCTCGCTCACGTCCTGGGCGGTGCCGCGGAACCCGAGGAAGTCCCCGCTGGTGGGGCAATAGATCGGCAAGCCGCTCAACAGCACGTGATGGATCTCGCCGCCGCTGTCGGCGATCTTGACCGCCTGGTCGCGGAACGGCTGCCGTTCCGTCTGGGCGGAGAGCGCCTCGATCGTCGCGCTGGGTTCGGCCAGAAGGCTCGCCAAGGGCCGTCCCGCCAACTGAAGCTGATGATAGCCGAGCACCTCGTGGACCCGCGGCGAGAGGTAGGTCAGCACCAGGTCGCGGTCGGTCTCCCAAACCCAATCGCTGACCAATCGCGTGACGTCATCGAGACGCTCGACCGCCGCGGCCAGTTTGGCCCTTGCGTCGTCCGGTTCGGCGACCGGCGCATAGACTACCACCCGGCCCACGACGCCGCCGGTCGAACCGCGCAGAAATTGCTCGCGTATCTCGTAATGCGCGATTTGACCGCCGACCTCGATGGCCTGCCGGCGCGTGGATTCCGATGCCGTATCATCGGCCCGGGCGTCGATCGGCCGCCCGATCGGCGCCAGGCCGGCCTCCGCGACCGCGGTGGCGATGCGTTCGTAGGCGGCGTTGGCGTAGATCAGCTCGCCGCGCCGGTCGGTGATGCAGGTCGCCGCGCCGCCGTCCAGCAGGCTGCGCGCCAAATCCGTGACCAAGTCGTGGGCCGAAACGGATTGGCCCGCGGCGCCGATGTCCCGATCGACTATCAGGCTGTAGGGCAGGGGTCTGTCCGGGCTGGCGGACATGGCTCAGTCGGACTCTCGTGGGTCCGCGGGCGGCGGCCGGCGCGCCTCCGCGACCCGTTCCACGGCGTCCTGATATTTCCAGTCGCGGCTCCAGCCTTTCATGACCTCCGCCGCGGCCGCCGGGACGATCTTGTCGAACAGCAGCAGCGCGCGGGAGAGTTCGCGCGGATCGACGATCTGCTTTCCGGTGTGGCCGCGCCGGCTGAGCAGAAAGATGGTGGCGAATGTCGGTTTGGGCATGGCCATGGCCCGGCAGGCGATAGCCAAGCCCTCGCCGCCCGAATCGTAGAGCACGCTCTGCAGGCGCGGCGCCTTGAGCCCACTCAACTCGCCGAACAGGGCCTCGAACAGGGGCACCTCGCCTTGGCGCAGCACCTGAATCAGGAAGTCCGGCGTGACCTTGCGTTGCTTGGTCAATCGCCGGGCCAGGACCTCGGCCGGCTTTGCCTTTTCGGGTTCGGCTTTTTCTTGGGTTGTGGCGTCGCGCGCGATCGCGCCGGCGGCCGCTTCCAGATGATCGTCGATCTGGCTCGGATCGACGTCGAAGTTTTCGAGAATATGCGTGCGAAGCGCCGCCGATACCCAGAGATACATCCGCGCCGCCAGTTCCGGCCTCAGATCTTCGCGCCGGAGAAGCGGCTCCTGGTAGGTGTCGACGCGGCGCGATTCCTCGGCCAGATATTCCATGGTCGCCTCGGAGATATGGGCGTCCGAGTTCTCCAGCAGGACCTTGACGACGTCGATGTTGCCGGTTTCGACCAGGGCATCGGAGACGTACTCGCTGAGCGAGCGGCGCATGGCGATCGCCAGCTGGTGCTGCTGGGTGCGGTGCCGGATGACGCCGACCAGTTCCGCGTCGCGCAGCACCGTGCTCGCCCTGAGGATCGGCTCGGCGACCTCGATCTCGTCGTTGGCCAGCGCGACGATGAGTTCGTGCGGCGGGTTGGGGGCGTTGGACAGGCGCTCGGAGAGCTCGCGCCGCACCACCACCTCGCAGTCGTGGATGAGCTTGCGCAGGATGTCGGTCATGAGCGCGCGCTCGCGTTCGCTCAACACCTCGTCCTGCTGGTTGAACAAATCGCCGATCGTCGCGGTCAGCGCGCGCCGGCCTTCGAGCGATTTGTCGAGCGCCAGCTCGAGCAGGAACCGCAGGTTCTGTCCCGGGCCCTTGCCGGGGTTCTGTTCGGAACGCGTCTCCCCGTTCGACATCGCGGCGCCCGTCCCCAGCTCAGCGCGGCGCCGTTCCGCGGGTCGCGGACCGGACGGCACCAACGGCACCAACGGTGAGGCGAAAGTGCGAAATAATCGGACGGACTCCCAAGGCTTCGGGCGGCCTGTGCGGGCCGGAAGTCGCTCCACGCGACCGTCCCAGGCGGTTCCCTATCCCCAGGAACCTTCACCTTAATAGTAAAGTTACAAACTGTTCACATTTGGTTAACGCGGGGCCAACCATCTTCGCCGGACTTTATATCAAAAGTCCTTGATATTAATCGCGTCTTTACGGCCACAATGGCATGCTGGCGCCGATGCAGATTCCCCAATTTCCGTTTCTGAATGGTCCCGGCTTTCTGCGCCAGCCGCAGCCGGGATCCCGCCAGCAGGTCACCGCCGAACTCCAGGTCAAGGCCCAGGCCCAGGGCGGGCCCGAGGCGGCCCGGGCGGTGAACCCGGCCGCCCGCGGCGCGCCCGGCGACGGCACGCCCGGCGGCACGGGCCTGGCATCCGCCGGTTCCCTGGACGAAGCCGTCCGCGCCCTGGCCGCCGACGGCCAGCTACCGCGGCGCGGCAGCCTGATCGACCTCAAGGCCTGATCGACCCCAAGGCCTGATCGACCCCAAGGCCTGATCGACCCCGGCGCCCGACCCGGCCCCGCCCAGGGGGCCTGTCTTGGGGCGCGTCTGTCTTGGAGCGCGTCTTGCCGGGCGCGGGCGGCTGCGCCACAGTAGGGTCCATGAGCGAATCCCAGTCCGGCTCCGGCGGCGGCCGCATGTCCCGCTTCGTGCGCGAAACCCCCGAGGGCGACACCCTGCCGCGGCTGGTTTGCGGCGACTGCGGCTTCATCATCTATGAGAACCCGAAGGTCGTGGTCGGCGTGGTGGCGACCTGGGAGGACCGCATCCTGCTGTGCCGCCGCGCGATCCCGCCGCGCAAGGGCTTCTGGACCCTGCCGGCCGGTTATTTGGAAGTGAACGAGGCTGCCATCGACGGCGCCCGGCGCGAGGCCTGGGAGGAGGCGCGCGCCGAGTTGGAGTTCGACCAGTTGCTCGCGGTCTATTCGATCCCGCGAATCAGCCAGATTCAGTTGATCTACCGGGCGCGGCTGGTCTCGCCGGAGGTCTCGGCCGGCCCCGAGTCGGCCGAGACCGGCCTGTTCGCCTGGGACGACATCCCCTGGGACGACATCGCCTTCCCCTCGGTGCATTGGGCGCTCAACCATCACCGGGAGCTGCGCGGCCAGGCGAGCTTCGCCCCGCGCGTCAACCCGCCCGGCGAGTTCGGCGAGATGACCGAGGTTTAGGGCGCGTACTCATAAACTGGAGTTGCGCCAGGGGCGGCCCGCCGATGTCGGCTTTAGAGCCAACACCGGACGTACTGGAGGGTTGGTCGGAACGGGCGATATTAGCCATAAGCAGAAGTCAATGGGGGTGTCGGGAATCAGGGTTTTGCGCGATTTTGCCACAGCGCCAGGCCAAGACTTGCAAATTGTTCAGGGTTGAAAACTCTCCCATTTGGTCCGTACACTCACAAGCAATCGGTGCCGTCATGAGAATATGGGCACTGGCGTCTATCAATTAGGGTGGGAGGATCTTTCTATGACTGGTGCGCAGATACGAAAGATAAAAAGCATTCAGATAAGGCGTCTGGCGAGATTCGTATTTATTTTAACGCTTGGTGTGCTTGCCAATTCTCCAGCGGAGGCTCAGACGCTTGATGGCACGGCTGTCGAAAAACTTGCGCTTCAAGGCACGTGGGCGGCTGAAAACGACTGGGGCAATTGGAGTTGGAGTGAGGATAACACGGTTTGCCTTCGCTTGGCTGATCAGAGTGGCGATTGTGCGGACACCGGCACTTGGACAGTCAATGGCGATGTCATGTGCTATGAACTTACTTGGTGGGGCAAAGCCTACGATGTAAGAAAAAATTGCTTTACCGTGAATTCGCTCGGTGATGATCGTTATGAAGCCCTATACCATGGAGGGGCGATGGTCTCGACATTTATCCACTTCAAGGTGCTTGAATAGAGTTCACGGTGCTTGAATAGAGCGAGGTTCCCTCGCCAATCAATTCCTGCCTGAAAAGGGCAAGTTTGGGTCATAAGCGGCTGTTTTGGACATCGCTGGTGTAGGTCCGTGGTTGTGCCGAAAGCAGACATCGCCGCTCGCAAAACCAGTTTGTAAGTCCATGTCCTAGTGTAAGTGTTCCGCGCGTCCTCACCGTCCCAGGTTCATCAGCACCGCGCCGGCGGCGACCACCGCCGAGGCCAGGATGCGGTGGCGGCCGAAGGATTCCTTGAGCACCAGGGCGCCGAGCACGGCGCCGAACAGCACGCTGGTTTCGCGCACCGCGACCACGTGGGCGAGCGGGGCCACGCTCATGGCCCAGATCGCGATGCCGTAGGAAACTCCGGCGATCGCGCCGCCGAGGACGCCCCGCTTCAGATACGGCCGGAAGGAGTCGCCGATGCGCCCGCGCCGCCGCCACAGGGTGAAGGCGACCAGCGGCACCCCCTGAAGCACGAACAGCCAGCAGACGTAGACCAGGGTGTCGCCCGAGCGGCGCCCGCCCATGCCGTCGGCCAGCAGGTAGATGGCGATGGTGAGCGCGGTGAGCAGCGCGAAGCCGATCGCCTTGGGCTGGTGGGCGGGCACCGTGCCGCCGCGCCGCCGCCAGGCCAGGCTGACGATCCCGGCCGAGACGATCAGCGCGCCCAGGGTTTCGATCGCGGTCAGCGCCTCGCCCGCGAAGATCCAGGCCCCGAAGGCGACCAGGGCCGGCGCGGTGCCCCGGGCGATGGGGTAGACCTGGCTCAAATCGCCGTAGCGGTAGGCGCCGATCAGGACGCCGAAATAGATCCAGTGCACCCCCGCGGAGAGGATCAGGTAAGGCCAGGCCGCCGCCGCCATCGCCGGCTGCACAGCCACGATGGCGACCGACGGCAGGATCGGCACGAACATGATCACCGTGGTCATCACCAGGTGGTCGCCGCCGGCCTTGATCAGCGCATTCCAACCGGCGTGCAGCACCGCCGCCAGGAGCACCAGGAGCAGGACGCCCGGATCCAGGGTCATGGCGCGGGTTTCGGCCTTCCGGTTGGTTGAGGCGGATTCGTCACGGCGGCCGACGATTAGACCGTTTTCGCGCCGGACCGTCCAGACCGATGGCCGCGGATGCCGCTCGGCTATGGCGGCGCGGGCGAACCGTGTAGCATGGGGGAGGCTTCCAGCTACCCTAGCCAGGATGATCCGGGTGTACGGCTTATCATCCGATCGTACGTATCTTCCTCGGGTCCGTCTTCCAATACGAATCTCGAAGGCGCATCTTCAAGGTGCAGCAGCGAGATCGTAAAGTCATATTGGTCGGAAAATAGCACCATCTCCTCGCATGGTTCCTTCAGCCATGTCCCGGCATCGAGTTCGACAGATCCTTTGCTACTTTCCACGAGGTGTCGCTGCGCGGCCAGAGACTCCGATGGTATGGGCACCGGTGGCCGGTTCGCTGTCCGGAAGAACGCACCGGTTGTCAATGCCGGTTTACTCGATCGCGCCCACAGGATGAACCCCTCTCGCGAGACGACAAGAATGGAACGGCGTTCAGTAAATTGAAGCCAGCGCAATATCGAAGCCATGAGTGAAACGTCATATCGGTCGGCGCACATGCCGAGCGCATCAAGGTCGGGTTTGGCACGCGCATCGATCCGACGCCTGAAATCGTCGAGCGGCATGAGCAGTGTGGCCGCAAAGTCGTTGGCTTGGCTTTCGACCTGCCGGTATTCGGAATCCCATGTGGTCATATCCTGCGCGCCACAAGAGGAACCATCGGGATACTTTAGGCGGTGCAGCAGGTAGTGGCCAAATTCGTGCGCCAGCGTGAAGTTGATCCGGCCTGGGGAGCTGATGGCATTGTTATAGATAATCCCCCAGCCCTTCTTGCCATCTGCGGCTGGAAATAACGCCCCTTCGAAATCCGGCAGTGAATCGCCGAGTACGTGTGTAATCGGGTCGTCCGGAAATCGCTGGCGAGAGAAATCCAGCGCAAGCTGCTTTACCTTTACGGGGAATCGGTCAACTTGATAGGCAGCGTTGAGGATTTTCGTAAGATCGTTTGCCCAGCGTTTTGGCGAGAGTTCCTTAGTCATTTCTCCTCCCCGATCAGCTTCGCCACCACGCGAATCTTCTTTCTCGTTTCGGGTCTCATTTTTCGGTACTCGCGGTAAAATTTGGCATCCACGGACTCTTCTTCCGTAATTGTTGCCTCTTTATCCAGCAAATACTCAATTTCCACCTCAAGCTGGTTAGCGATCTTGGCAATTTTTTCCGCCGACGGCCGCGGCGGGTTCTTGTTCTCCAACTCCCATATATAGCTTTTGCTAGAGTCCGTGAGCTCGGCAAGCTTTTCCAGGGTGAAACCCTTTTTCTTCCGAAGTTCCCGAATCTTCTCGCCCAGGGCACTCGGCATGTACGGCTACCTCCCAATGTTTTCGGATGTTCGGTGTTGGCGTACTTTATAACCTTGACTTCAAAAATGCAATGTGGGATGTTGAGGTTCTGTATCCAGAACTTTTCATACGTCAATAGAAGTAGGATTTAAATCCAAAATGAGTAAGGGACCCCAAACCCACCATGTCGTCCCAAACCCCGACGGGGGCTGGGATGTGAAACGCGGCGGCGCCGGCCGCGCCAGCAGCCACCACGAAACCAAGCGAGAGGCGGTAGACCAGGGGCGCGAAATAAGCCGCAACCAGCGTACAGAACTGCGAATCCACAACAAGGATGGTCGCATCGCCAGCAGTGACAGCCACGGCGGCGATCCGTATCCGCCCAAGGGCTAACAACGAAAGGACCCAAAACCATGACCGACGTTCAAGAACTAAACGAGGGTGATATCCACGAAAAGGAAATCACCATCATCGTGAATACCCGCGAAAAAACCGTCACGACGAAGGAACTGACGGTCGATGAACTTGTCGCTCTGGCGTTCGAAGATCCGCCAACCGGCGAATTCATCTGCTTCACGATCACTTACCGAAGGGGGCGGGGCAACAAACCGGAAGGCACCTTAAACGAGGATGAATCCGTAAGAATCAAGGAAGGCATGGTCTTCAATGTCACAGCAACTGATAAGTCGTAACCCTGACCTGAAGGAGTTGAGGGACGAGGGGTACGAGATCGCCATCAAGTCCGGCCATCTCGTCATCTCCAACGTCCCCTACGTGAACTCCCAAAAGCAGGTCAAACGCGGAACTCTTGTTTCGCAACTGGATTTGGCGGGTGATATGACCACCAAGCCAGGCACGCATGTCGCAATGTTCGCCGGAGAGCGTCCCTGCGACAAGGAGGGGCGCATACTCACGAAGATCAAGAATCAAAGCACCCGGCAACAAATTTGCGATGACCTCTACATCGATCACTCGTTTTCGAGCAAACCCAAAGAAGGGTATAGGGACTATCACCACAAGATGACGACGTACATCGCTATCATTTCCGGCCACGCCGAAGCGATCGACCCTAACGCAACGGCGAGAACCTTCTGCGTCATCGCGTTGGATGATCCGGATTCAGTCTTCAACTACATTGACACGGCTTCAAGTCGGGCGGAGATCACTGCCGTTTCCAAGAAACTTGATGGGGCGAACGTTGCAATTATCGGCGCAGGAGGGACGGGTGCGTATATTTTGGATTTGGTCGCGAAGACTCCTGTAAAGGAAATTCATCTGTTTGACGGTGATGACTTTCTGCAACATAACGCGTTCAGAAGCCCCGGCGCGGCGTCAATCGACGAGTTGAAGAGAAAGCCCAAGAAAGTAGATTACCTGCGGGACATGTACTCCGCCATGCGAAAAAATATTTTTGCAAATAGCTTTCATATCGACAAATCGAATGTCGAGCATTTGCAAGGAATGGACTTTGTTTTCCTATGTATTGACGTGGGTGAAGCGAAACGGCCGATCATCGAGAAACTTGAAGAGCTCGGCATCCCGTTCATCGATGTAGGAATGGGTGTCGAAGTTGTCGACGAACAACTGCTGGGCCTCTTGAGGGTGACAACGAGCACCGCCGACAAACGCAATCACGTTCGGGATAAGAAGAGGATTAATCTTTCAGGGGGGTATGACGACAACGTGTATTCTAAAAACATACAGATTGCAGATTTGAATGCGCTAAACGCTGCTTTGGCCGTTATTAAGTGGAAGAAACTTTTTGGCTTTTATGCGGATTTGGAAAAAGAACATTACAGCATCTACTCTATAGACGGAAACGTGATAATGAATGAGGATAAATCATGAATCAAACCATGATCCTCGTATTCGAATTTGTTAATTCCATTCCTGAAAAGCTGGATGAACGGACCCTTTACGTCTCCATGGAATACGCCACAGTGGCGCACAGGTGTTGCTGCGGCTGCGGCAGGGAGGTTGTAACACCGCTCAGCCCTACCGACTGGAAGCTGGCCTATGATGGCGTGTCGATTTCGCTTTCGCCGTCGGTCGGCAACTGGAGTTTTGACTGCCAATCGCATTATTGGATCGTGAATAACACCGTGAGATGGGCGGGCCAGTGGTCAAAAGAGCAGATTGCAGCCGGAAGACAGCATGATCGCCAAACCAAGCAAGAGCATTTCACCGCTGGCGAGGAGGCTGGAGTTGAGAAAGTGACTCGCGGCGAGCCGCGTCCCGGTTTCTGGGCTAGGTTGTGGAAGTGGTTGTCACGTTGATAAATCGGCCGTGAATAGCGGTCGACTGCTCGCTAGGCACAATACCACACCTCCCCGCCGCCTGCCGCGCTGCGATACGGCGATCACGGCTCGCGCGATGCGCCATTTGTCCCGCGCTGGCGGATCGGACACAATCGCACCCGCGTTTCCAATCCAAGGAGTCTGGCCTGAGATGACCGTGATCGACGTGCACACCCACATGCTGGACCGGGGATGGTTGCGGCTGCTCAAGGAGAAGGCCGCGCCGCGCTACCAGGTCGGGCCGATCAGCGATGACCTGGAAGGCATCTACCACGACGGCGCCCTGTTCATGACGCCGATGCCGGGCCATTTCGACTATGACCTGCGGGTCCGGGACATGGACGCGGGCGGCGTCGATCTCGCCATCGTCTCGCTGACCTGCCCCAACGTCTTCTGGGGCGGCGAGGCGGTCAGCCTGGAGGCGGCCCGGATCGTCAACGACTCCATGGCCGAGGGCCAGGCGGACCACCCGGAGCGCATCCGCTGGCTGGCCTCCCTGCCCTGGGAGTATCCCGAGCCGGCGCTGGCGGAGCTCGCCCGCGCCTGCGAGCGCGGCGCGGTCGGGGTCATGGTGCTGGCCAACGTCGCCGGACGGCACCTGACCGAAGCGGCCTTCGAGCCGATCTGGCAGGCCATCGACGACCGCGGCCTGCCGGTGCTCCTGCACCCCACCGAGCCGCCGGGCACGCCCGAGATGGATATGCGCGCCTACAGCCTGGCCTCCACGGTCGGCTTCATGTTCGATACCACCCTCGCCCTCACGCGCATGATCTTCGACGGCTTTTTGGACCGCTATCCGAACCTGAAGCTCATCGCCGCCCACGCCGGCGCCACGGCGCCCTATCTGGCCGGCCGCATGGATCGTTCCTGGGAGATGACCCTGCCGGGCAAGGCGGCGATCTCGGTCCCGCCGTCCGAGTATCTGCGGCGCGTCTATTACGATGCGGTGACCTACCAGCAGGAGGCGCTCGAGCTGTGCATCAAAGTGGGCGGCGCGGACAAGATGATGTACGGCTCCGACTATCCCCATGACATCGGGGACATGAAGGGCTGCCTGGAGCGGGTCGACGCCCTGCCGGCGGACCAGCGCAAAGCCGTCCGAGGCGCCAACGCCGCGCGCATTTTCAAACTGTAAGGCCATAAGGCCGGCGGTTAGGCCACCGAGGCGGCGTCCGCGTCTTTCAGCTTCTTGGCGCGGGCCCGGTACCAGGCGGCGAACGCCTCGGCGGTGATCGGCGGCGAGTAGTAGTAGCCCTGGATCTCCTCGCAGCCGTGCCGGCGCAGCAGGGCGAGCTGCCCCGCGGTCTCGACCCCCTCGGCCACCACTCCCATGCCCAGGCTCTTGGCGAGCGCGATGATACCCTTGGCGAGCGCGGCGTCGCCGGGGTCCTCGGTGATGTTGGCGACGAAGGCGCGGTCGATCTTGAGCTTGTCCACCGGGAACTGCTTGAGATAGGCGAGCGAGGAATAGCCGGTGCCGAAATCGTCGATCGCGATCGGGTGGCCCAGCTTGCGCAGCATCCGAAACTGCTCGGACACCGATTCGGTGTTCTCGACGATCACGCTCTCGGTGATCTCGAGTTCGAAGAATTGCGGGCTGAGCCCGAATTCGGCCATGATGGCGCGCAGGGTCAAGGGCAGATTGCCGTCCTTGAACTGTACCGAGGACAGATTGATGGCCACCGGGATCGGCGGCAGCCCGGCCTCGCGCCAGGCCAGGTGCTGGGCACAGGCGGTCCGGACCACCCAGGCGCCGATCTCGATGATCTGGCCGCTCTCCTCGGCGATGGGGATGAACTCGGCGGGTGGCACCATCCCGTATTCCGGATGCAGCCAGCGGATCAGCGCCTCGACGCCGGTCACCACGCCGGTGCGGGCGTGGACCTTGGGCTGATAGAACAGGGTGAACTCGTTGCGCCCCAGCGCGCGCGCGAGGTGGTCCTCCATGGTCTTGCGCGCCTGGCGCTTGGCGTTCATCTCGGCGTCGTAGAACTGCCAGGTGCCGCGGCCGGCGGACTTGGCCTGATAGAGCGCGAAGTCGGCGTGCTTGAGGAGGTGCTCCGGCTCGCTCACGTCGGGCGGCGATACCGATATGCCGACGCTGGTACCGGTCCGGATCTCGTGGTACTCGAAACCGAAGGGCACGGCGATGGCGTCGACCAGCTTTTCCGCGACCGTCGCGACGCCCTCCAGATGATCGATGTTGGTGGCGATGACGGCGAACTCGTCGCCGCCCAGCCGGGCGACGGTGTCGGTCTCGCGCACGTTGTGCTTGAGCCGCGCGGCGACCTCCTTGAGCAAGGCATCGCCGGCGGGGTGGCCGAGGGAATCGTTGATGTCCTTGAAGTGGTCCAAATCGAGCAGCATGATCGCGACCATCTGCCCCGTGCGCTTGGCATTGGCCAGGGCGTCCTTGAGGCGCGACTGGAACAGCGACCGGTTGGCCAGCCCGGTCAAGGGATCGTACTGGGCAAGCTTGGCCAGAGATTCCTGGATCCGCTTGCGCTCGATCGCGTAGCGAATCGCCCGGTCCAACAAGGGCGCCGTGATCTGGCCCTTGACCAGGTAATCCGCGGCGCCGGCCTCCATGGCCTGGATGTCGATTTCCCGGTCGTCCAGACCGGTCAGCAGAATGATCGGAGCACTGCAGTCCTGTCGGGTAGCCTCGCGGACCAGGTCTATCCCGTCCCTCCTGCCGAGGCGATAATCGACCAGGCAAATGTCGTGCGTATTGCCAAGGATCGCATCCAGCGCGTCGTCCGGATCGGCGATCCAGTCCAATCCGACCTGGCTTCCGAATATCTCGTGCAAGAGTTCCCGCGTGAGGACGAAGTCGTCCTCATCATCTTCGACGAGCAGGATCTTAATGGGTTCAAACACTGATTCGGCACCCTACTTTTTCGGCAAGGCGACGAGTTCGAGCCAGTACTCGCCTATCGACCGCATCGCCCCAACTAGTTCGTGGAAGGTCGAGGGCTTCGTAACAAAGGAGTTGGCCCCCAGATCGTAGATCCTGCACACCTCTTCCTCCGAGCTGGATGTCGTCAGAATCACTACGGGAATGCGCCGGAAACGTTCATCCCGCTTGATCCGCTCGAGCGCCTCGCGCCCGTCCATGCGCGGCATGTTCAAATCCAGAAGCAGCAGGACCGGCAGAATATCCGCGCGCCGGCCCGCGTGATCGCCGCGGGCATGCAGATAATCCAGCAAATCCAGACCGTCCGAGACGAATTCGACCGGATGATCTATCTGCGCCTCCTCGATCGCCTCCTTGATCAGCAGGCGATCGTCTGGGTCATCTTCGGCAATCAGGATATTGACGGAGTCCATGTCAGTGGCCATTGGCATGTTTTTCGGAACTGTCATCGCCGGGCCCGTCGGGGTTCGGCGCCCGATCGGCCCGGTTCCGGGTTTTTCCCCCCGTGGGTTGCCGGCAGTACTCCGGCAACCTGCGAACCAGGGCCACGAGGTCCTGGAAAGACGACGGCTTGGTCATGAACCCGGCCGCCCCCAAGGCCTCGACGAGCCCACGATCGTCCGGACTCTGGGAGGTCGTGAAGATGACGACCGGGATTTGCCGTAAATCGGGGTCGGCCTTCAGCTTCTCCAAAGCCTCGCGGCCGTCCATTCTCGGCATGTTCAGGTCCAGCAGAATGAGGTTGGGCAAGGACGGGCGGTCGTCCACGTCGCCGGATCCGACCCGGTGCAAGCGATCCAGAAGCTCGATCCCGTCGCCGACGAATTCGATATCGAGATGGAGCGCGGCCTCGTCGACGGCATCGACCAGCAAGAGCCGGTCGTCGGGATCGTCCTCGGCCATCAGGATGCTCAGTTCCGGGTCGCGTTTGGCCGCATTAGCCATGGCTTCTTTCCTGCATGTCGAACGGAAGGGTCACGGTGAAGCACGATCCCGCTCCGGGTCGTCCTTCGGCGCTGATGGTGCCGCCGTGGCGCTCGGCGATCTTGCGGCAGATCGCCAGACCGACGCCGGTTCCCTCGAACTCGCCGCGGCCGTGGAGGCGCTGGAAAATCCCGAAGATGCGATCGGCGAACTGCGGCTCGAAGCCGATCCCGTTGTCCTCGAACCGAATCCGGCACAGCTTGGTGGGCGTTCCGTCGAGCGGGCCGGCCGCCCCGTCCAGGACCTCCGCCGAGACCCGGACCACCGTCGCCACGCCCTCGCGCCGGTACTTCAGCGCGTTGCCGATCAGGTTCTGGAAGATCTGGCGCATCTGGGTCGGATCGGCCTCGACGGTCGGCAGATCGCCGACCTCGACCTTGGCTCCGGTTTCCTGAATCCGCACCTCCAGGTCGCCCACGACCTCCTGGACCACCGCGTCGAGATCGACCGGAACATGAGGTTCGGCATCGGTCCCGATGCGGGAGAAGCTGAGCAGGCTCTGGATCAGGGTCTGCATGCGCTCCGCCGCGTCCTGCATGCGCGACAGATAGTCCAAGCCCCGCTCGTCGAGCACCTCGGCGTATTTGCTTTTGAGCCGGTCCCCGAAGGTCTGGACCTTGCGCAGCGGCTCCTGCAGATCGTGCGAGGCGACATAGGCGAAGGTTTCGAGCTCGGCGTTCGAGCGCCCGAGTTCCTCGATGTGATGGGCCAGCGCCGCATCGGCCCGCTTGCGCTCGGTGATGTCGCGGATGATGCCGATGAAGATCCGGCCCTGGTCCTGCCAGGTCTCGCTGACCGACAACTCCAAGGGGAACACCGACCCGTCCTTGCGCAGGCCGGTGACTTCGCGGCCGATGCCGATGATCTTGGCCTCGCTGGTGTCCAGGTAGTTCTGGAGATAGTCGTCGTGCTCCTCGCGCTGGGGCGCGGGCATCAGCATGGAGACGTTCTGGCCGATCACCTCCTCGGCGCGGTACCCGAACAGATCCTCGCCGGCGGGGTTGAAGGCCTGCACTCCGCCCCATTGGTCGATCAGGATGATGGCGTCGACCGCGGTCTCGACCACGGCGCGGGCGCGGGCCTCGCTGTCGCGCAGCGCGGCCTCGGCCCGTTCGCGCTCGGTGATGTCGGATTCCAGGCGGGCGTTGGTCTCGGCCAATTCCGACTTGCTCGCTTCCGCCTGCTGGAAGATGTGCAACATGTTGATAAAGAGGCCGGTCAGCACGCAGATGTAGCCGACCTTCTTGAGGCTGTGCGCCGCATCGAACTCGAAGTCGAAGAGCTGCCCCGAATAGGACATGAACACCGCCTGGCCGACCAGGCCGACGATCAAGGACAGCACCAGCCAATGCTCGAAGGCGTCGTGCCGCCACTGCCCTTTGCGCAGATATCCAACCAGCGCCAGCAGAAAGAGCAGGGCCGGGACGAACTCCTCCGGCCGGTGGAACCAGATCTCCGGGTAGTAGGCGCGCGGCAGCGGAACGAAGGCGAAGAACAGGAAGCTGGCGAGGGTGAGCACGGCGCCAAACAGGTAGACCGTCCCCTCGCGGATCCGCCCCTTATCGCCCAGGCGCTGCTCCTGGGCCCAGGCCAGGTAGCTCAGGTACATGAGCGCGGCCAGGAAGAACCGCGAGGCGACCCAGCTCCAGGGGATCAGCGACGGTAAATCCGACGGCAGATAGGCCTTGAAGTAGTGCGAGGTGACCAGCGTGTGGTAGCCGTCGAGGAAGGCGGTGCCCAGGAAACCCGTGCCGATGAACAGGAAGGTATTGTCTTTCTTGGCATAGAAGCGGACCAGCGCCATCACGCCGACCACCAGCGCCAACAGCGTGGCGATCGCCTCCATGTGGGTGTGGAGGTCGGCGCCGCCCCGCCAAGTGGAGCCGCGCAGGAGCCCGTAGGCCAGAGTCAGGCCGAGTCCGACCGCCCAATAGGCCGCGACCCGCCGGCGCGGGTTCGCGCGTGTCGATTCCGTCATGTACGACTACCCATTCCCTTCCCGGGGTCCAGGCACAACCGGCCGGCCTTGGGCACCCCCAGGGGCGCCCCCAGGCGCCCAGGGGTCAGTCTGTTGCAGACAGGTTAAAATATCGCTTAACCGCGGGCCGGTCGGCGCGGCGGCGCAAGGGCAGTTGCGGGA
>JACZVL010000231.1 GCA_022572685.1 Pseudomonadota bacterium | reverse complement strand
CGAGGTGGTGATGGACGACGTCCTGGTCCCGGAAGAGAACCTGCTGCCCGGCGTTTCCGGCCTGAAGGGGCCCTTCGGCTGCCTCAACCAGGCGCGCTACGGCATCGCCTGGGGCGCGCTCGGCGCCGCCGAGTTCTGCTGGCACGCGGCGCGCCAGTACACCCTCGACCGCCAGCAGTTCGGCCGCCCCCTGGCCGCCACCCAGCTGGTCCAGAAGAAGCTCGCCGACATGCAGACCGAGATCACCATCGGGCTGCAGACCTGCCTGCGCCTGGGCCGGCTGATGGACCAGGGCAAGGCCGCGCCCGAGGCGATCTCGCTGGCCAAGCGCAACTCCGCCGGCAAGGCGCTGGACATCGCGCGAATGGCCCGGGACATGCACGGCGCCAACGGCGTGTCCGACGAGTATCACGTGATCCGCCACATGATGAACCTGGAGTCGGTCAACACCTACGAGGGCACCCACGACATCCACGCGCTCATCCTGGGCCGCGCCCAGACCGGCATCCAGGCGTTCTCGTAAGCATGGCCGAGACGGAAGCCGTCCAACGCGCCTACCAGAAGGCCTTGCGCGCCTTCGGCCACCGGCCGGAGGTGACCGGCGTCGACATCGGCTACAAGTACCAGGACGGCCGGCGCGGCGAGCAGGTGGTGCTGCGCGTCCATCTGCGCGAGAAGCTGGCGCGCGATCTGGTCGATCCGGCCCAGCTCCTGCCCGCCGAGATCGACGGCGTGCCGCTCGACGTGATCCAGGGTCATTATACGCCCTCGGGCGGCGGCGTGCTGGCGCTGGCGGCGCGGCGCCGGCGGCGCGATCCGGTCCAGCCCGGGCTCAGCATCTCCCACCACCTGGGCACCGCCGGCACCATCGGCGCGATCGTCTACGACCGCACCGACGGCGCGCCGTGCATCCTGAGCAACCAGCACGTCCTGGCCGAGGCGGCGCTGGCCGAGGCCGGCGACCAGATTCTCCAGCCGGGGCGCATCGACGGCGGCCGGCGCGACCTCGACGCCATCGCGCGGCTGCGGCGGATGCACCTGGGGATCAGGGGCGACGCGGCGATCGCGGCGCTCAACCAGAGCCGCCAGACGCGAACCGCGCTGTACGGCAGCGATATCCATATCCATCAGACCCGCCGCGCCCAGGTCGGCGACCTGGCCGCCAAGTCGGGCCGCTCGACCGGGGTCACCGACGGCCGGGTCGATGGCGTCGGCCGGTTCAAGGTCCGCTACGGTTTCCAGGACCACTGGATCGAGGGCTTCAAGCTGCGCACCCGGGACCGGGCCAACCCGGGCGATCTGGAACTCACCCGGCACGGCGATTCCGGCGCCATCTGGTACGATCCGGTCACCCAGGAGGGCCTGGGCCTGCATTTCGCCGGCGAGGACAACAGCGCGCCGGCGGCCGAATTCGCCCTCGCCTGCCACCTCGACGCGGTGCTGGACGAGCTCCTGGTGTCGCTCACCCCGGTCGCGCCGGAGGACTTCATCGACCCCGGCGAGGTCCCGGACCCGGCCGACCCGCCACCCCCGCCCGCGCCCCCGGCCCCGCCCCCTGGCGGCCCGACGCTCGCCGACCTGTTGTCCGCGGCCGGCGCCAGCGAGGAAACCCTGGGCCATCTGGATCGCGACGACACCTGCGCCGCGGCGCTGCGCGAACACGGGCTGCGCGTGACCTCGGGCCCGGACGGCGTCCTGGAGATCGAGCTAGACCCGGCCCAGGCCCGCGGCAAGGTCCGGATCACCTTCGAGCCCGGTTAGGCGAACCGCGAGTCCGCAAGTCCGTGGCGCATTCCGAAAAAACCGAAAAGCCGGCGCTTCTGCCCTATTATCCGGGCCAAGATCGCCACCGGGCGTGGCGCTTCGCGTCCCGGGCTCTGCCGTGCTAGATTGTGAAACCTCGAACCGGTTGGGGCAAGGGCGGCAAGCCCAAGTAACCGCAAAATGGCTTTCCGGCAATCGTCGTACCGTTTCATTCCGGCCACGCCGAGGGGCCGGGCCCTAGCTCGGCGGCGCGGTAAACCGGGCGCGTCCGAAGGCCTGGCATTGGTGACCGTGCTATGGGTGCTGGTCCTGTTGTCGCTGATCGCGGCCAGCTTCACCCACACCACGCGAACCGAGATCAATCTCACCCGCAATCGGATCGAGACCGCCGAGGCGGAGGCGCTCGCCGATGCCGGCATCTACCGGGCGATATTGGCCTTGTTGTCTCCCCGGACCGAGGGATTGTTCGACCGGGGGATGGAAAACCTGCTGCAACTTGGGACCGAGAACCCCGCCGTCGCCCGCCGAACGATCGAGGACGACCTGCGTCGGGAGATGCGGGCCGGAAATCTGGCCCCGGAAGCGGAAGCCATGTTTCAGGACGGCTGGCGGGCGGACGGAACGCTCTATGCCTGGGCGCTCGGCGGGGCCGAGGTGCGCATTTCCATCCACGACGAGAGCGGCAAGATCGACCTCAACGCGGCCCCCGACGCGTTATTGCGCGGTCTTTTCCTGGCCGCCGAATGGACCGGTCCCGATGGCGAGATCGCCGCCTTGAGCGACCGGGACGCCGATGCGCTGGTCGACGCGGTGCGGGACTATGCCGACCAAGACGACCTGACCCGTCTGAACGGGGCGGAGGACCCGGACTACGCGGCGGCCGGCCTGCCCTGGGGCGCCAAGGACGCGCCCTTCGAGGCGGTCGAGGAGTTGCAGCAGGTCCTCGGCATGACGCCGGCGCTGTACCGCCGGGTGGCGCCCGCGCTCACGGTCTATTCGCGGCGGCAAGGCATCGACCCGGCCGTCGCACCGCTCGCGGTGTTGCACGCGCTGCCGGGCATGACCGATGGCACGATCGACGCGGTCCTGACTGCCCGGATGGTTGCGGCGGCCGCGCTGGATGGCGTGGAAACGTCCGCCTCGGCGCCCTCGTCCTTCATGATCCCGTAGGCCAGGGCCGCAGTTTCGGAGACTTCCTGCACTGGGGAGTCGAAGAGCTTCCGGAATGCCCTGCGGCTGTCCTCGGGGCGGAACCCGATCTTGGCCAGGGCAATCATCGTTGCCGTAGCGATGTCACGGTTGTCTTCTTTCTCGAGCAGGTCGAACAAGGAGGGAACGATGATGTTCTGGATCTGGGGCCGGGTTGGGGCCAGGGTGTTGGCGACCTGGGCTCCAGCACCAAGACCGGCAAGAGGACCCGCGCCATCGGTCACGGTGGCGGGTCCGTGGATCTTGGCCTTCAGGTTGAGGAAGCGATCCTTGTTGAATTCCCACCAGAAGACCCAGGTGCTGAGGTCGACTGGAATGGCACCGCCACCGCCGGTGGACGGACCGGTACCCGGGGTGGCCGGGTTTCCCGGAGTCGCAGGAGTGGCGGGGGTGGCCGGGGTGGACGGGGTGGACGGCGTGCTCGGAGTGCTCGGGGTCGGGGTACTGGGTGTACTCGGAGCAGCAGGGGAGGCTCCACCGCCACCAGGTGGCACGGTATCGCCGGGGCCCTTGTAGGTGCCACCGTGGGCGGAGAGGTCTGCGGTGCTGAACAGGAATCCAGCCGCAAGAGCGAAAATCAGGTACCAGCGTTTCATGTTTGATGTCCCCGTGGATTGAGGCTCTGCCCCAGTGCAAGGATTGTACCAACCTTTCCGGGGTCTAAAAACCAGGATGGTTCCATTGCGGGAACGTCCCGGCTTGCTTTTACGGATTCCGGACCTGTATTCTGGAGTCATGCGTCTGTTTTTACTCCGCCATGGTGCGATCGAGAATGGTCGACTCGAGGCCTTCTACGGCGGGACGGAGGTGCCCTTGAGTCCGGAGGGCCGCCTGGAGGCCCAGTACGCAGCTTCGCAACTCCGGTGCCATCCCCTGCAGGGGATCTATGCCAGCCCCTTGCGCCGGGCGAAATATGGAGCTCGTTGCCTGGCGCAGGGACGTACGGGCTGTGCCCTT
>JACZVL010000049.1 GCA_022572685.1 Pseudomonadota bacterium | reverse complement strand
GGCGGGGAGGCCAGCGGGGTGGAGGGATCGGAGAGGCCGGACCCGGATAGCCCCGCGCCGCGGGCGACACCGGATGGCCCGGCGCCCGGCGCCGCGGCCCGCTAGCGCCGGCCCGGGGCGGCCATCGCGTCGCCGGGTCGCGCGCCTCCGGGACCCGGCGGTGGCCAGGCCCAAGATCCGTTTGGGGACTAACAATGTTCTACTTTAATGAATTAAAAAGAATTCATAGTGTATTGTAATTAACCACGAAAACTAGGATACGTTTTCGGACGAATTCGTCACTAATCGGGTTTTTGGAACTGCTTAAGACTTGTTTTGCTATAGTCCTCCCGATAGGGTGTTTCCGTGGAAGTGGGCGGTGGCGCAGGCGACCACACCGCTTCGAGGCCTCCGCTAAACGAGGGGCCGAAGGGGCGCCCAAATGGCCTGAAAAGGCAGGGTCCCGCCGAGGTCGAAACGGTTCTCGGGCGGGAACGCGGTGTGCGATGCGACTCCGCAAGCGGTGCCCGTGGCGGCGGCCGAAAGGCCGTGGTGACCGGTTCGTGACCGGGGGTGAAGGAGACGGTCGGGTGACGTTCGAGCGAATACGCCGGTCTGTAGCGGAATTCCTGGAGCAGGCATTTGTTCCACGGGAGGTGTTTTTCCGCTCGGGCGACCGGTTTCATCATCTCCGCTTCAGCGTGCGGTCCCAACAGGTCGCGGTGACCACGGCGATTCTCGTCGTGGCCTGGGGCCTCTACGCCACGGTCGGCTACGTGGTCCATCGGATCACCATCGCCGACAGGAACAAAGAGATCGCCGAGCAGAGGCTCGCCTACTTCGATCTGCTCTCCGAGGTCGGCGAGTACCACACCCAGTTCTCCAGGATTACCAGCGACCTCGAAGAGAACCAAGCCTACCTTCTGTCGTTGCTCGAGCAGACGCCGCGCGACAGGAAGAATCTGGCCGACATCCAGAAGCAGCTCAAGAGTTCCGAAACCGAGCAAGCCCGCGTGGTGATCGCCCGGGAAGGGCTGCGCGAGCGCATGCAGCAGTTCGAGAGCGAGCTGCTGCAAATGGCCGGCAAGAACATATCGTTGCAATCCCAGCTGGCGCGGATGCAAGGCCTCCTGGAAGACTCCAAGGCCGAGCGCGACCAGGTCTTCGTGGCCCGGGCGCAAGTGGTCGCCAAGCTGACCGAAGTCGAATTGGCCTTGGACCGAATGGGCGCGGCGAAGCAGGAGCTCGAGAGCTCGGTCGCCACATTGGGCAAGGAACTGGGCAGTTCCGAGGGCGCGCGGCAGGCTCTGACGGAAGAAAAGTCACGCCTGACCGGCCGCGTCGCCGGCTTGGAGCAGGAACTCGGCGCGACCCAGACCGAGCGGGAGACGCTGAAGGAACAGATCTCCGGTCTGGACGCCTCGCTCGCCAAGGCCGACGGACAGACCGCCGAGCTCGAGGACCAACGCGATCTCCTCGAGCGCCGGGTCGCCGGCTTGGAGCAGAAACTCGGCGCGACCCAGGCCGAGCGGGAGACGCTGAAGGAACACATCGCCGGTCTGGATGCCTCGCTCGCCAAGGCCGACGGACAGACCGCCGAGCTCGAGGACCAACGCGATCTCCTCGAGCGCCGGGTCGGCGGCCTGGAGCAGCAGCTCGTCGATCTTCGCGACGCCGGGGTCGGGGTCATCGAGCGCCTCAGCGAACGTACGCGCTTGAGCCTCGATGTGATCGAAAAGACCGTCAGGATGACCGGCCTCGACGTCGACAACTTGATCGCCCAGGTCGACCACAGCCACCTCGGGCAGGGCGGCCCCTTCGTCCCGGCCGCCGGCGGGGTCGCGAGCTTCGCGCCCAGCGCCGAGCTCGGCAACACGGTGACCCTGCTCGACGAGCAACTCAACCGCTGGTCCGCGCTGCGCATATTGCTGGTCAGCCTGCCGCTTACGGCGCCGCTCGATCAGTACCGCATCTCCAGCGGCTACGGCGCGCGCAAGGATCCGATCAACGGCCGCAAGGCGCAGCACCGGGCCGTCGACTTCGCCGCGCCCAGCGGCGCGCCGGTCTATGCGACCGCGCCGGGCAAGATCGTGTTCGCCGGCTGGCGCGGGCGGTACGGCCGGAGCGTCGAGATCGATCACGGCCACGGCATCCGCACCCGCTACGCCCACCTGCGCAAAATCCTTGTCAAGGTCGGCGACGAGGTGGATCATCGCCAGAAGATCGGCTTGGTCGGCAATTCCGGCCGCAGCACCGGGCCTCACGTCCACTACGAGGTCCGCTACCAGAACAAGGCGCGCAATCCCATGAAATTCCTCAAGGCGGGCAAATATGTTTTCAAAGGGTAGCAAGCCTTCCGAGGCGCCCCCGCTTCCGGAGAGCCTCCCCCAAAGCAGCGCCCCGGTTTCGGAGAAAGGGCCGCGGCCCGGCGTGCCGTCGATCATCTCCGCCGACCTCAAGATCGTCGGCGATCTCAACAGCAACGGCGATCTCCAGATCGACGGCGCCGTGGAGGGCAACATCACCAGCCGCTCCCTGACCATCGGCGAAAGCGCGGTCGTCCGCGGCGTGCTGGTGGCCGAGACGGTGCGCATATACGGCTCGGTGATCGGCGAGGTCAGGGCCAACTCGGTCATCCTGTCCAAGACCGCGAGGGTGGAGGGCGACATCGTCCACCAGTCGCTCACCATGGAGGCGGGCGCGGACCTGGTCGGCAAGCTGTCCCGGCTGGACGCGAAGATCGGGACCTCACAACCGGCGGAGCCGGCCGCCGCCGCGGTCAAGTCCAACGGTACCGGCCTCGGCAAGACTGGCACCCAGAGCGCCTGATACCCAGCCCAGGGCCGCAGCCGTGCCGCGATCAGGCCGGGGCGGAACCCTCCGCCGCAAGCATCTCGCGATAGGTTTCCGGATCGACGTTGCCGCCCGATAGGGTCAGCGCCACGGTCTTGCCGTGGGTTTCCAGGCGCCCGGCGAGCAGCGCCGCCAAGGCGACCGCGCCACCCGGCTCGAGCACCAGCTTCAAGGTCCGAAACCCGTAGCCCATGGCCGCCCGGACCTCGTCGTCGCTGACCGCGAATCCGCCGGCCACCAGGCGGCGGTTGATCGGAAAGGTCAGCTCGCCGGGGGTCGGCGCCAGCAGCGCGTCGCAGAACGACCGCGCCGCCGGGTCGTTGCCGACCCGCGCGCCCGCGGCCAGGGAGCGCCGGGTATCGTCGAAGCCGGCCGGCTCGACGGTATAGACCCGTGTCCTGGGGCTGAGCTCGGTCAGGGCGAGGGCGCAGCCGGCGGTCAGGCCACCGCCGCCGCAACACACCAGGAGCGCGTCGATCTCGAGCCCGCGCGCCGCCGCCTGGCGCGCGATCTCCAGTCCGCAGGTGCCCTGGCCGGCGATCACGCCCGGATCGTCGTAGGGCCGCACCAGGGTCGCGCCGCGCTCGGCGGCGAGCGCCACGGCCAAAGCCTCGCGGTCCTCGGTGAAGCGGTCGTAGAGCACCACCTCGGCGCCAAGCCCACGCGTGTTGGCGACCTTGATGGCGGGGGCGTCCTCGGGCATGACGATGGTCGCCGGCACGCCGAGCAGGGCGGCCGCGGCGGCCACCCCTTGCGCGTGGTTGCCCGAGGAGTAGGTGACCACGCCGGCGCCACGTTCGGCCTCGGGGATCTGGCTGATCCGGTTGAAGGCGCCGCGGAACTTGAACGAGCCGGTGCGCTGCAGGGTCTCGGCCTTGAGCAGGACCCGGCCGCCGAACTGGTGGTCGAGGGCCGGCGGGTTCAGCAGCGGCGTTTCCACCGCCCAGCCGGCCAGGCGCGCGGCCGCGGCCTCGATATCCGCGAAGGCCGGGGCGGCGCCCGGGCTGGCGGTTGGCGCCTCAGTCATCGGCCCGGGCATCGATTCGTGCGAGAAAATCATCGATCGCCTTCTCCGATTCGGGTTCGTCGAGCATGGGCGCGTGGCCCACGTCGGGCAGGGTCAGTTGCACCAGATCGGGCTTCTCCGCCGCCATCCGGGCCAAGGTCGCCGGGCTCAGCACCTCCGACAGGCCGCCGCGGATCGCCAGCACCGGGACCCGGCGCAGCGAGCGGTAGAGCGGCCAGTTGTCGGCCGGGCGGGTCCCCATCCGCTGCAGCGGCCGGGCGATCGCCGGGTCCCAGTCGAAATGGAGGCGGCCGTCCTCGGCCTCCCGGTAGCTGCCCTCGGCGAAGCGCCGCCACGCCGTCTCATCGCGCCGCGACAGGTTCGGGAAGCGTTCCCGGAGCGCGGCCACCGCGGTATCCCAGTCGGGCTGCGGGCGGTCGACCGAGACGTAGTCCAGGATCTGGCGCCCGACCGCCGGATCGACCTCCGGGCCGACGTCGTCCAGGATCACCCCGGCGAGCGCGGTCGGCGCCGCGACCCCCATGGCCATGGCCAGGTAGCCGCCGAAGGAAACGCCGCAGACCACGACCCGGTGCAGGTTGGTGGCGGCCAGAAGCTGGATCGCGTCGTTCAGGATCCGGGGCGGCGCGTAGTTGCGCCAGTCCGGGTCATGGGGCGAGCGCCCGCGGCCGCGGTAGTCGGGACAGAGCACGCGGCGGCGACCCGCGAGGCGCCGGGCCAGGGGGTGGAAGTCCTTCGAGTTCCGGGTCAAGCCGCCGAGGCACAACAGCGGCGTGCCAGGTGACAGGGGATCGCCGTAGTCGCGGAAATAGAGCCGGAGCCCGTCGCGGGCGCTGAAGCTGCGTTCCCGGAATTCCGCCCCATTCGCTGGCGTCATGGCCCCACTGGCTGCCATGGCTATCAGAGCCCAAGCAGGTCCGGCAGCTCGGCCAGGGTCTCGATCACCGCCGCGGGCGCGCCGGGCAGGCGTTCGGGCTGCTGACCGAAGCGGTTGAGCCAGGCGACCTTGAAGCCGAAATAGGCGGCCCCCGCCGCGTCCCAGCCGTTGGTGGAGACGAAGCAGATGCGCTCCGCCGCGACCCCCAGGCGGTCGACCGCGAGCTGGTAGACCCGGGGGTCCGGCTTGAAGGTGCCGAGCTCGTCGACCGACAGCACGGCGTCCAGGCGGCCGCCGAGACCGGCGGTCTCGACCGCCGCCCGCAGCATGTTCGGGGCGCCGTTGGACAGGATCGCGGTTTTCTTGCCGCCGGCGCGCAAGCGATCGAGGGCGTCGGCCACGTCCGGGTAGGCATCGAGGTTGAGATAGAGGTCCATCAGGCGCCGGCGCAGCTCCGCGTCCTCGACCCCGTTGGCGGCGAGCGCATAGTCGAGGCCCGCGCCGGTCACCTGCCAGAAGTCCACATAGGCGCCCATCAGGCTGCGCAGCCAGGTGTACTCGAGCTGCTTCTGGCGCCACAGGGCCGAGACCGGGCCGGCCTTGTCGCCCAGCGCGCCGCCGCTGCGTCCGACCGCCGAATGCACGTCGAACAGCGTGCCGTAAGCGTCGAAGACGCAGGCGCCGATGTCCGCGAAAGCCGGGTTGGCCATGCGCCCCCCTGTTGCCGCCTGGATGGTCCCTTGAACCACCCTAAGGCAAGCGCCCCGCGCCGCCAAAGGCAACAGGAAAGATCAGTCGGGCTGGGCGTTCTCGGCCAGGGAGCGGAAACGGGCGTGGCTGGCGATCACCGGATCGCTGTCCGGAACACCGAGGGTTTTGCGGTAGACGACCAGGCTCTCCAGGATCCGCTGGACGTAGTTGCGGGTCTCGTTGAAGGGGATGCTCTCGATCCAGTCGACCGGATCGACCCCGGGGGTCCGGGGATCGCCGAAGGTCTTCATCCAGCGGTTGGCCCGCGCCGGCCCGGCGTTGTAGGCGGCCAGCGCCAGGATGTAGGAGCCGTCGTATTTCTCGGTCAGGTCGGCCAGGTAGGCCCGGCCCAGGCGCAGGTTGTACTCGGGATCGCTGAGCAGCTTCTTGCGGCTGTAGCGGACCTTGATCTGGCGCGCCACCCGCCGCGCCGTGGCCGGCATGATCTGCATCAGGCCGCGGGCGCCGGCGCCGCTGATGGCGCCGGTGTAGAACGCGCTTTCCTGCCGGATCACGGCCAGCACCAGGGCCGGTTCGGGGCTCTTGGTCTCGGGCAGCCGGCGCGAGGGGAACAGGACGTCGAACAGGATCACGCCGGCTTTGCGGGCTTCCTTGGCCATGCGCACGGCGATATCCGGCCGGCCCTGCCGCCGGGCCAGGTCGGCGGCCAGGACGAAATCCTCGCCGTCCTCGGCCAGCGCCTTGAGGCGCAGCAGGAAGCGTCTATGCAGCTTGGTCTCGCCGAGCTCGCCGAGCAGGCGCACGACCCGCACGATCTCGCGCCCCTCGAAGGCGGCGCGCGCCGCGGCGTCCGGCTTCGGCGCCGCCCCGGTCTTGGCCTGGGTCTCGAGCGCGACCTCCCGGCCCAGGCGCCGGCCGGCCAGCTGGCCGTAGAAGGTGGTGCCATGCCGGGCCGCCTTCAGGTACCAGTCCTCGGCCTTGGCCCGCCAGTTATCGCCCTTGGCGTCCCCATTGGCGCCCCCATTGGCGCCGGCGGCGCCACGCGCTTCCAGGGCGCGCGCCGCCTCGCCGGCCCAATAGGCGCCGCGGGCCAGGCTGATCGGCGAACTGACGCCCTGATGCAGTTGCTCGAAATGGCGGTAGGCGATCTCGGGCTGGTCCAGGGAGCGGAGCGCGAGCCAACCGGCCAGCCACTCGCCCTCGGCGAAGCCCAGGCCCCGCTCCAGGCCGTGGCCGGCGGCGATCCGGTAGGCGACCGAGAGATCGCCCTCCATGTAGGCCTGACGGGCGGCCCATCTGCGCAGCGGCCACCAGCGTTTCGCGTGGGGCGCGTCCGGCATCGGCGGGTCGAGCAGTTCGATCACGCCGTCGTAGCGGTTCTTGCGCCGGCGCCAGCGGGCGCGCTCGTAGATCAGCCCGGGGTCGCGCGCGAGCTCCTTGGGCACCTGCCGGATCGCATAGTCGACCCCGGGGCTGCGCCGGGCCAGCGCGATGCGGGCCTCGGCGAGGGCGGCGTGGCCCTTGCCCAGGCGCCGCGCCTGGCGCTTGGCCGGCCGGTACTTTCGTTCCCAGAGCAGGCGGTCGAGCCGGGCCAGGTCGTCGTCGCGCCGCAGCAGCTTGGCGAAGCGCTTGCGGAACGCCCGCTCGTCGCGGCGGGCGAAGTCGCTCTCGATCCAGGTGGTCCGGACCAACGCGGTGGCGCGCACCGTTTGGCCGGCGCGCCGCAGCGCCTCGGCGTGGCGCCGCGCGCCGCTCGGGCTGACCGCCGGCCGGGCCTCGAACCAGGCCAGCACGGCCGCGTCCGGAAGGTCCCTGGGCATGGCCCGCTCGGCGTTGCGCAGCAGCGCGCCCCGGCCCGGCCAGTCCGGGTTCCGGTCGAGGAAGCGGGCGAGTTCGTCGAAGCGCGCGCGCGGCCGGTCGCTGGTCAGCTCGTGCCAGCGGATGACCTTGGCGGGCAGGCGGTTCTTGGCCTTGCGGGCCTGTTGGTGCGCTCTCTTGTAGCGCTTTCGCTCGAGTTCGTGGAAGGCGGCGGCATAGGCCTTGCGGTCGGCCGCCGAAAGCAGGCCGCCAGCCACCTTCGCCTGCGGGGCCGCCTGATGGGCCCGGGCCGGCGGGGCCGGGGGGATTGAAATCGGAACGGCCGTCAACCAGGCGGCCAGAACAGCGATGTGAACGCCCGTCCTCATGTTTGCGCGACCCGCCGGCGGTTGTTCCAGAGAGGTTAACCTAACCGGTGAAAGTTTACCAAGAAATGAAGCTGTCGGGAGGTTTGGGAGAATTGCCTATGCCTTGCCGGCCTTTACGCCAGGGGCCGCCAGGGGCTATGGTCGAAATCCACGGGCGCAAGGCCCGCACCCCATGCGCGCGGCCGATACACGCGGCAGCGTAGGAGGAACCATGTCCGGCCCGATGTTCGAAGGTTCCATCACGGCCCTGATCACGCCGTTCGAGAACGGCCGGGTCGATGAAGCCGCGTTCCAGAAGTTCGTGCAATGGCAGATCGACCAGGGCACCGAGGCGGTCGTGCCCTGCGGCACCACCGGCGAATCGCCGACCCTGTCCCACGAAGAGCAACATCGCGTGACCGAGCTCTGCGTCGAGGTGGCCAAGGGCCAGGTGCCGGTGATCGCGGGCACCGGGTCCAACTCGACCGCCGAGGCGGTCAGCCTGACCCGGCACGCCAAGCAGGCCGGGGCCGATGCCGCCCTGGTGGTCACGCCCTACTACAACAAGCCGACCCAGGAAGGCCTGTACCAGCACTACAAGGCGATCCACGACGCGGCCGAGATTCCGATCGTGATCTACAACATCCCGGGCCGCAGCATCGTCGATATGTCGGTCCAGACCATGGCGCGCCTGGCCGCCCTCCCCAATATCGTGGGGGTCAAGGACGCGACCGCCGATCTGACCCGTCCGGCCAGGACCCGGGCGGCGATCGACGCCGACTTCACCCAACTGTCCGGCGAGGATGCCACCATCGTGCCGTTCCTGGCCCAGGGTGGGCACGGCTGCATCTCGGTGACCGCCAATGTCGCGCCGCGCCATTGCGCGGACCTGCACGACGCCTGGCGGAGGCGCGACTTCGACACCGTCGCGCGGATCAACGACCGCCTGATGCCGCTGCACGAGGCGCTGTTCGTGGAGAGCAGCCCGGGCCCGATAAAATACGCCGCCAGCCAGTTGGGATTGTGCCAGAACCGCCTGCGCCTGCCGATGGTCTGTGTCACCGCGGAGACCGAAAACAAGGTGCGGGACGCCATGACCCACGCCGGGCTCATTAACTAGGTCATTTCCGGAGCGGCCATGTCCGCCGGCGCCCAGCGGCCGATCGCGCAGAACCGCAAGGCGCGTCACGAATACATCATCGAGTCGACCCTCGAGGCCGGCCTGATGCTGACCGGCAGCGAGGTCAAGTCGCTGCGCCAGGGGCGTTGCTCGATCGGCGAGGCCTATGCCCACGAACAGGGCGGCGAGCTATACCTGCGGGGCATGCACATCTCGCCCTACGAGGCCGCCACTCGCCGGAATCACGAGCCGCTGCGACCGCGCAAGCTCCTGGTCCACCGGCGCGAGCTGGCCAAGCTGCTCGGCCAGGTCCAGCGCGGCGGCTACACCCTGGTGCCGCTGTCGATCTATTTCAACGCGCGCGGCATCGCCAAGATCGAGCTCGCGCTGGCCCGCGGCAAGCGCAAGGCCGACAAGCGCCAGAGCGAGAAGAAGCGCGACTGGTCGCGCCAGAAGGCCCGGCTCCTGCGCGACCGGGGTTGAGGCGCGGCCAGGGGCAGACTTCTCGAATCAAAAGATAATTGAACCACAGAGGCACAGAGGCACAGAGAACCAAGACAGAAAGGAAGAAAAATTTGTTTGCGCGCTTTGCGCGCCGAAAACCTTATTTTGGTTCTCTGTGCCTCTGTGCCTCTGTGCCTCTGTGCCTCTGTGTTGAATCTTCCTGTTTACCCGGCCCCGAGCCGTACCGTGAGTTCCGCGAACACCGCTTCGAACATCTCGACGGTCAGGCGGCCGGTGTTGGTGTTGTAGCGCGAGCAGTGGTAGCTGTCGGCGAGCAGCAGGCCGCCCGGGAGCTGGTGCAGGGCGCCGTGGCCGAAGCGGTAGTGGCTCTTGCGGTGGCCGAGCGCGGTCAGCACCTCGCCGTGGGCCAGGGTGCCGAGCGCGAGCACGACCTCAAGTCGTTCCAATCCGGCCAGCTCGGCGGCCAGAAACGGCCGGCAGGTTTTGGATTCCTCGGGGGTCGGCTTGTTTTCCGGCGGCACGCAGCGCACCGCGTTGGTGATCCGGCAGTCGACCAGCGCCAGGCCATCGCCGGCGTGGCGCCCGTAAGCGCCGCGGGCCAGTCCGAACTTCTCCAGGGTGGCGTAGAGCAGGTCGCCGGCGTAGTCGCCGGTGAACGGGCGGCCGGTCTGGTTGGCGCCCTTGAGGCCCGGGGCGAGTCCGACGATCAGCAGGCGCGCCTCGAGCGGGCCGAAGGAGGCGACCGGCGCGTTGTGGAACCCGGGATGGCGCGCGCGGTTGGCATCGCGGAACGCGGCCAACCGCGGGCAGAGGCGGCAGTCGGCGGCCGGGGCGGCGGCCGGGGCGGCAACTGGCGCTGTCAGGATCATGGCGCCGTTACGCCAAAGGTCACGGGGGGGGCGACCCGGCGCGCGCTCAGGCCGGCTGGTTCTCGTAGTACTCCTCGTCCTCTTCCTCGTCCTCTTCCTCGTCCTCTTCGTCGCCGAGGGGCTCGTCGACGTAAGGCTCTTCGTCCCGGGTCACCTGGGGGCGTGCCCGCGGATGGTCGCGCCGCATCGCCCGTTCGATGTCTTCCTGCAAATCGGTGATATCGACGAACAGGTCGGCCTGGCGGCGCAACTCGTCGGCGATCATGGCCGGCTGGGAGCGGACCGTGGAGACCACCGTGACCCGGACGCCCTTGCGCTGCACCGCCTCCACCAGGCGGCGGAAGTCGCCGTCGCCGGAGAACAGGACGACGTGATCCAGGTGCTGGGCCATCTCCAACATGTCGATGGCCAGCTCGATGTCCATGTTGCCCTTGATCTTGCGCCGGCCGGCGGCGTCGGTGAACTCCTTGGTCGGCTTGGTCACCATGGTGTAGCCGTTGTAGTCGAGCCAGTCGACCAACGGGCGGATCGGCGAGTAGTCCTGGTCCTCGATCAACGCCGTGTAGTAGAACGCCCGGATCAGATTGGTCTTGCCCGCGAACAACTCCAGCAGGCGCTTGTAGTCGATATCAAATCCCAGCGCCCGGGCGGTCGCGTACAGGTTGGCGCCGTCGATAAACAGCGCGACGCGCTCTTGCGGCAAAAAATGCATGATAACCCCTATGACTAGAATATGGATGACGGTTCAATAGATCGCCGGCCGGACGATGAGTCCGCCCACAACAACCCCACAGATGCCGGCGGCTATGCGCCGACGCTTCATGATATTATTTAAGCCTTGTTTGCGCGACCGCAAGCCCTTGATTCGGGAGCTGTAAAAACATGATCGTGATCGGCCTGGGCGCCAACCTGTCGAGCCCGCGCTACGGCGGCCCGCAGGGTGCCTGCGAGGCCGCGCTCGACGCCCTGCGCGCCGCCGGGGTCGCGGTCCCGCGCCGCTCGCGCTGGTATCGCAGCGCGCCGGTGCCGGCCTCGGACCAACCCTGGTTCGTCAACGCCGTGGCCGAGGTCGAGACCGGCCTTTCGGCGGCCGAACTGCTCGACCTGCTGCACCGGATAGAGCGGGAGATGGGCCGTAAACGGCGGGTCCGCGACGAGGCCCGGGTGATCGATCTGGACCTGCTGGTCTACGGCGAGACCGTGAGCGGGCCGGGCGAGACTCCGGTCCTGCCCCACCCACGCCTGGCCGAACGCGCCTTCGTGGTGCTGCCACTGGCCGAACTGGCCCCGGACTGGCGCCATCCGTGGAGCGGCCAGAGCCTGGCCGAGATGGCCCGGGCCCTGCCGGCGGACCAGCGGGCCGAGCCGATCGGGTGACCCCCCGGGGCTGGCCGCCGGGCCGGCCCGGCCCCAAATCGCCTTGCTATCGGCCCCGAGCGTCCATATATTTCAGGCGATTCGGGGCATGGAGCCCCCAATCATTCAATAATTTCCGGAGTTTTGACGTAGATGGCCCGCGTAACGGTTGAAGATTGTATCCTTAAGGTGCCCAATCGCTTCGATCTGGTGATGGTGGCGGCGCAGCGGTCGCGCGAGATCTCGGCCGGTTCGCCCCTGACGGTGGAGCGCGACAACGACAAAAACCCGGTGATCGCCCTGCGGGAGATCGCCGCCGAGACCGTCTCCATCGAGGAGCTGAGCGACGCCTTGATCCAGGGCATGCAGCGGCACGTCGAGATCGACGAGCCCGAGGAGGAGCCCCAGGACTTCGAGATGTCGGTCATCGCCATGGGCGCCGAGATCGCCGGTGAGGGGACGCTCGGCGTCGACAGCCTGATCATGGGCGAAACCGGCGCGGATGCGGACGCGGAGCCGGAGGCGGAGACCAGCAAGGAAGGCACCGACGAGGTGGCCGGCGGGCCGAAGGACGGCGACGTCGACGAAACCTAGAACGAGACGGCGCGCGGAGCCGCCGCAACCGCCGCGCCGGAGATTCCGTGGGAACGGTCGTGTAGACGCCACATGATGCGGCAATTGGAATTGATCGAGCGTATCAAGGCCTACGATCCCGGCGCGGACGAGGAGTTGGTCAACCGCGCCTACGTCTACGCCATGAAACTGCATGGCGCGCAGACCCGGGAATCGGGCGATCCCTACTTCTCCCATCCGATCGAGGTCGCCGGCATCCTGACCGACCTCAAGCTCGACGAGAGCTCGATCGTCACGGCGCTGCTCCACGACCTGGTCGAGGACACGGATACCTCGCTGGAAGACATCGAGCGCATGTTCGGGCCGGAAATCGCCCGCCTGGTCGACGGCGTGACCAAGTTGACCCGCCTGGAGCTGCAATCCGAACAGACGCGGCACGCGGAGAATTTCCGCAAGCTGGTGCTGGCGATGTCCGAGGACATCCGGGTGCTGCTGGTCAAGCTGGCCGACCGCCTGCACAACATGCAGACGCTCCACTACGTGCAGTCGCCGGAGAAGCGGCGCCGGATCGCGCGCGAGACCATGGAGATCTATGCCCCGCTGGCCGAGCGGATCGGCATGCAGCGCTTCAAGGACGAGCTCCTGGACCTGGCTTTCGCCGAACTCAATCCGGACGGGCGCGCCTCGATCCTGGCGCGGCTCGAGTTTCTCAAGGGAGACGGCGACGACCTGCCGCCGCGGATCGTCGACCAGCTGAAGAGCGGCCTGGCCGAGGACGGCGTCGAGGCCGACGTCTCGGGACGCATGAAGACGCCCTATTCGATCTGGACCAAGATGCTGCACAAGGACGTCGCCTTCGAGCAGCTTTCCGACATCATGGCATTCCGCATCGTGGTCGCCGACGTGTCCGAGTGCTATCGGGCGCTCGGCGCCCTGCACGGCCGCTACCCGGTCGTGCCCGGCCGCTTCAAGGACTACATCTCCACCCCCAAGCCGAACGGCTACCAGTCCGTGCACACCGGCCTGATCGGCCCCGAGCGCCAGCGCATCGAGGTTCAGATTCGCACCCGCGAGATGCATGACGTCGCCGAGCTCGGGGTCGCGGCGCACTGGAAGTTCAAGCAGGGCGACTTCAAGATCGACGGCCGCCAGTACCGCTGGCTGCGCGAACTGCTCGACATTCTGGAACACGCCTCGAACCCCGAGGAGTTCCTCGAGCACACCAAGCTCGAGATGTTTCAGGACCAGGTCTTCTGCTTCACGCCCAAGGGCGATCTGATCGCGCTGCCGGACGGGGCGACACCGGTCGATTTCGCCTATGCGGTCCACTCCGAGATCGGCGATACCTGCGTCGGGGCCAAGGTCAACGGCCGCATCATGCCGCTGCGCAACAAGCTGCAGAACGGCGACCAGGTCGAGATTCTCACCTCCAAGGCCCAGACGCCCTCTCCCGATTGGGAGAAGTTCGTCGTCTCCGGCAAGGCCAAGGCGCGCATCCGCCGTTTCATTCACCTCAAGGAGCGGGAACAGTACGGCACCCTCGGCCGCCAGATGCTGGAGAAGGCGTTTCGGGAGGAAGACTACGAGCTCACCAACAAGGCGCTCGCCGGGGTGCTCAAGAAATTCCGCTGCACCGGCGTCGACGAGCTCTGCGCCCTGGTCGGCAAGGGCAACCACACCGCCCGCGAGGTGCTGGTCGCGGTGTTCCCGGGCGTCAAGCAGGTGGCCCGCTCGATGCGGGTCTGGCCGTTCCGGCGCGGCCGCGGGCGCGGCGACAAGGCCAAGACGGCCAAACTGCCGATCAAGGGCCTGATCCCCGGCATGGCGGTGCATTACGCGCAGTGTTGCCATCCGCTGCCGGGCGAGCGCATCGTCGGCATCGTGACCACCGGCAAGGGGGTCACGGTCCATACCATCGACTGCGAGACCCTGGAGAGCTTCCAGGACACGCCCGAGCGTTGGGTCGATATCGCCTGGGAGGTCGACGAGGAGTCGGAGTCGCTGATCGGACGGCTTCACCTGATGGTCGCCAACGAACCGGGCAGCCTCGGCGATCTCTCCACCATCATCGGCAAGAACCACGGCAACATCAGCAACCTCAAGATCACCAACCGCTCGGTCGATTTCTTCGAGATGCTGGTCGACGTCGAGGTGCAGGACGCCAAGCACCTGAGCAACATCATGGCCGCGCTCCGGGCCACCCCGGTGATCACCTCGGTCGAGCGGGCGCGGCGGTGACGGCGCCGGACCGGAGACTGGCGCGCGGGCCCCGCGCCGCCGTGCGGGCCTGAGTCCGGGACCCGGCCATGTTCGGACGCCGCAATCCGCTGCCGGTCCACCACTGGGTCTGGGCCTTCGTCTGGCCCCGGGCCGGCTGGCGCCGCGCCTCGCGCTATATCGCGCACCGGGTCCGGCGCCTGCCCGGGACGCCGTACCGCATCGCGGCCGGCTTCGCCAGCGGCGCGGCGGTATCGTTCACCCCTTTCATCGGCTTGCACTTCGTCTTCGCGGCGCTGCTCGCCCTGCTTCTGCGCGGCAACGTGGTGGCCTCGGCGATCGGCACGGCGGTGGGCAATCCTTGGACCTTTCCCTTCATCTGGGCCTGGATCTATACCCTGGGACAATGGTTGATGGGCGCCGAGGCTTCTTCCGACTTTCACGCGAGCCTCTCTTTGGGCTATATTTTCGAGCGGCCCTTGGACGTTCTCTGGCCCATGACCTTGGGTGCGCTGCCGACCGCGGCGGTGGTCTGGATCGGGCTTTTCTGGCCGGTCCGCGGCGCGGTCGCGGAGTATCAGCATGCCCGGCGCTGGCGCATGCGCAGGAAAGTGCGGGCCAGACTCGCCAGGCGGGAGACGCAGCGGGCCGAGCGGATTCGGGCCGCCGCGGCGGCCGGCCAGGAACAGGAGGAAGCATGAACCAGACTCATCTGCGCCTCGGCGTGAACATCGACCACGTGGCGACCATCCGGAACGCCCGCGGCGGCGGCCATCCCGATCCGGTGCGCGCGGCGCGCCAGGCGGCGGCGGCCGGCGCCGACGGCATCACCGCGCACCTGCGCGAGGACCGGCGCCACATCTCCGATAACGATATCTCGCGCCTGATCGACAGCATCGACCTGCCGCTCAACCTGGAGATCGCGGCGACCGAGGAGATGCTCGACATCGCCCTGCGCCACCGGCCGCACGCGGCCTGCATCGTGCCCGAGAAGCGCCAGGAGGTCACCACCGAGGGCGGGCTGGACGCGGTCGGGGGACACAATCACCTGCAATACTATGTCGGCAAACTGCGTGACGCCGGCATCCGGGTGTCGCTGTTCGTCGACCCGGACATAGCCCAGCTCGAGGCGGCGGCGGCCTTGCGGGCACCGGTGGTGGAGCTTCACGTCGGGGCCTATTGCGAGGCCCACCTCGAGGACCGCGTCGGCGCGCGGACCCAGGCCGAGCTGGCGCGCATCGTCGGGGCCGCGGCGGCCTGCGCGGAGTTGGGCCTGGAGTGCCACGCCGGCCACGGCCTGACCTTCGACACCGTGGCGCCGGTGGCGGCGATCCCGCAGGTGATGGAGTTGAACATCGGCCACTTCCTGATCGGCGAGGCGATCTTCTGCGGCCTCGATGCCTCGATCCGGCGCATGCGCAGCCTGATGGACCAGGCGCGGGCCGAGGCCGGCGGCGCGCGCAGCGCCTGACCGGACCAACGCTCGACCGGAGAGGAACCCCATGATCATCGGCCTGGGCAACGACCTGATCGACATCCGCCGCATCGAGAAGACCCTCGAGCGCTTCGGAACCCGTTTCACCGCGCGGGTGTTCACCGATATCGAGCGGCACAAGTCGGACCGCCGCGCCGCCCGGGCCGCCAGCTACGCCAAGCGCTTCGCCGCCAAGGAGGCCTGCGCCAAGGCGCTGGGCACCGGGGTGCCCCGGCACGGCGTCCACTGGCGCGACCTGGGCGTGGTCAACCTGCCGAGCGGCAAGCCGACCATGGCGCTGACCCGGGGCGCGGCGGCGCGCCTGGAGGAGATCACGCCTGACGGCATGACCGCCCAGATTGACGTGACCATCACGGACGACTATCCCTTGGCTCAGGCGATCGTGATCATCTCGGCCCGGCCGAACGGACCGACGTGAGGCCGGACCCGGGACCTTCGCGCGCCATGGCCAAGCGCCGTGGCGGCCGCGACCCACGGCCCTGTCTCGCTCAAATCAGCAGCCATGAAATCAATAAGTAGAATTAGTTAGGTGTCTCTCTTAATGTCGAAAAAGAAACCGAGCCTGATCGGCGAGACCGCCCGTACGGTGATCTTCGCCGTGATCATCGCGTTCTTCATCCGGGTCTTCGCCTACGAGCCCTTCAACATTCCCTCGGGCTCGATGATCCCCACGCTGCTGGTCGGCGACTACCTCTTCGTGTCCAAGTTCTCCTACGGCTACAGCCGCTACTCCCTGCCCTGGGGCTTGGCCGTGATCGACGACCGCATCCTGGCGAGCCCGCCGAAGCGCGGCGACGTGGTGGTGTTCAAGCTGCCGAAGGACAACCAGACCGACTACATCAAGCGGGTCATCGGGCTGCCGGGCGACCGCATCCAGGTGATCCGCGGCATCCTCCAGATCAACGGCACGGCGGTGACGCGCCGCAAGCTGGGCACCATCACCCTGGCCAGCTACGGCGGCTACAAGCGCCAGGCGGTGGAGTATATCGAGACCCTGCCCAACGGGGTCGAGCACCGCATCTGGGAGATGAGCGACGAGGACATGCTCGACAACACGCCGGTCTACAAGGTGCCGCCCGGGCACTACTTCATGATGGGCGACAACCGGGACAGCAGCCAGGACAGCCGGGTCCTCTCCGCGGTCGGCTTCGTGCCGTTCCGGAACCTGGTCGGGCGCGCCGAGTTCCTGTTCTTTTCCCACGACGAGGGCGCCAGCCTGTTCAAGCCCTGGACCTGGCCGACCGCGATCCGCTACCGCCGAATCTTCAATGGCGTCGAATAGCGCGACCGGGACGGTTGGGGCGGCGTCGCCAAGGGACCCAAATGGGCTCGCCGAACGGCTGGGTCACGGCTTCGCGCGGCCCGAGCTGCTGGCCCGGGCGCTGACCCATCCGAGCGCGGCACACCGCCAGGGCGGGATCGACGACAGCTACGAACGCCTGGAGTTCCTCGGCGACCGGGTGCTCGGCCTGATCGTGGCCGATCTGCTGATGGCGCGCTTCCCCCGGGAGCCGGAGGGCGCGCTCGCGGTGCGCCACGCCGAGTTGGTGCGCCGCGAAACCCTCGCCGAGGTCGCCGGCGAGATCGGGCTCGACGACTACCTGCGCCTGGCCAAGGGCGAGGAGGCGGCCGGCGAGCGCCGCAACCCGGCGCTGCTGGCCAACGCCTGCGAGGCGGTGATCGGCGCGCTCTACCTGGACGGCGGCCTGGCGGTGGCCTGGGCCTTCGTCGAGCGCCTGTGGGGCGCGCGCCTGGAGGCCGAGGCGCGCCCGCCCCAGGACGCCAAGACCGCGCTGCAGGAATGGGCCCAGGCCCGCGCCCTGGGCCTGCCGAAATACCGCGAGGTCGGGCGCGAGGGCCCGGCCCACGAGCCGCACTTCACCCTCGAGGTCGAGGTCGGGGGCCAGCAGCCGGCGCGCGGGGAGGGCCGCTCCAAGCGCCTCGCCGAGCAGGCCGCCGCCGCGCGCCTGTTGGCGCGGGTGCGGGGCGGGGAGAGGTAGGACATGGCCGAAGAGGCCGGCCCCGAGGCGATTCTGCGCTGCGGCTTCGTGGCCCTGGTGGGGGCGCCGAACGCGGGCAAGTCGACCCTGCTCAACAACCTGGTCGGGGCCAAGATCTCGATCGTCACCCACAAGATTCAGACCACCCGCAGCCGCATCCGCGCCATCACCGCGGAGGGCGCGAGCCAGATCATCTTCGTCGACACGCCCGGCATCTTCGTGCCCAAGCGGCGCCTGGAGCGGGCCATGGTCGCGGCCGCCTGGAGCGGGGCCAAGGACGCCGACGAGGTGGTGCTGCTTTACGACGCCGCCCGGCGCGGTATCGATTCCGACACCCAGCTGATCGTCGACGGGC
>JACZVL010000230.1 GCA_022572685.1 Pseudomonadota bacterium | reverse complement strand
TAGCAATGGCCCTACCGTCAGCGGGACGCCGAGGCCTGGGCCGCGTACTACGGCGTGCCTGACCGGGAGCCGGTGGACTTCCGGGTCGATCCCGTCTACCTCGCCGTGGCGGCGTGCGCGGCCGAGCGCCTGGGCGCGGTCGAGGCCTACAGCCGGCGCCTGTTCCAGGCGATCTTCGTGGAGGGCCGGGCGGTCGCGGTGGATGATCTGGCGGCGCTTGCCACAGAGGCGGGCCTGGACGCCGCCGCCTTCCGCGCCCAGCTCGACGACCCGGCGACGGCCGAGATGCACGAGGCCACGTTGCAGGAAGCGCACCGCCGCGGCGCCTTCGGCGTGCCGACCTTCTTCGTCGGCGAACGCCTGTTCTGGGGCAACGACCGCCTGGTCTTGCTCGAACATTTCATCAAGAAGTGAGGCCATGACCGACGGACCCGACCTCAAGCCCGAGACCCTGACCGCCCACGGCGGGCGGACGCCCGATGCTTTGCGCGGCGACGTGGCGCCGCCGCTCAGGCCGTCGACCAACTACGCCCGCGACGAGAATTACCAGCAGATCGGCGGCCAGGGCGGCTACGCCCGCGACGAGAGCCCGAGCTACCCGGAGGTCGAGGCGCTCCTCGCCCGGCTCGAGGGCGGGGAGGGCGCCATGGTCTTCGCCTCGGGCATGGCGGCGGCGACCGCGGTCTGGCTGTCGCTCGCGCCCGGCGATCACGTGGTCCTGCCCAAGGTGATCTACTGGGGCCTGCGCGACTGGCTGCTGAAGTTCGCCGACAACTGGAACCTGAGCGTCGAGCTGTTCGACCAGGAAGACCCCGGCGCCTTGGCGCGGGCGGTCCGGCCGGGCAAGACCCGGCTGGTGTGGATCGAAACGCCCTGCAACCCGACCTGGGACGTGATCGACATCGCCGCCGCCGCCGAGGCCGCCCACCGGGCCGGCGCGCTGCTGGCCGTCGATTCCACCGTCGCGACCCCGGTCCTGACCCGGCCCATCGAACACGGCGCCGATCTGGTGTTCCACTCGGGCACCAAGTACCTCAACGGCCACGGCGACGTCATGGCCGGGGTGCTGGTGACCGCGCGGCGCGACGACTTCTGGGACCGGCTGCGCGACAAGCGCCACCGCGCCGGCGGCGTGCTCGGCGCCTTCGAGGCCTGGCTGCTGCAGCGCGGCCTGCGCACGCTGTACTTGCGAGTCGGGCGCGCGAGCGAGAGCGCGCTGGCCATCGCGCGCCACTTCGAGGGCCACCCGAAGCTGGCCGCCGTGCTCTATCCGGGCCTGGACAGCCACCCCGGGCACGGGGTCGCCAAGCGCCAGATGTCGGGCGGCTTCGGCGGCATGCTGAGCTTGCGGCTGCGCGGCGGCGCCGAGGCCGCGCTTAGCGTCGCCAAGGGTGTGCGCCTGTTCGTGCGCGCCACCTCGCTCGGCGGGGTCGAGAGCCTGATCGAGCACCGCGCCAGCATCGAGGGGCCGGACTCTCCGGTGCCGCCGGACCTGCTGCGCCTGTCCATCGGCATCGAGGATGCCGGCGATCTGATCGCCGACCTGGAACAGGCGCTGGCGAGCGGTTAGTCTGCGCGCTCTCGTGCCGCGACCAAAGAAACGGGGAGAGCCTTCGTGACCATCGAGTTCTATACCTGGAGCACGCCCAACGGGCGCAAGATTTCGATCGCGCTCGAGGAATTCGAGCTGGCTTACAACGTCCATACCATCAACATCGGCCAGGACGAGCAGTTCGCGCCCGAGTTCGTGGCCATCAGCCCGAGCGGCATGATCCCGGCGATCGTCGATCCCGAGGGCCCCGACGGCCAGGCGATCTCCGTCTTCGAGACCGGCGCGATCCTGCTCTACCTGGCGCGCAAGACCGGCCGCTTCCTGCCCGAGGAAGCGCGCGCGCGCAGCCTGGTGGAACAGTGGCTGATGTGGCAGATGGGCAATTTCGGACCGGTGCTGGGGCAGCTGCACCACTACCACCACTTCAACCCGGGCAAGGCGCCCTACGCCACCGAGCGCTTCAGCGAGAAGGCGCGGCGACTCTATTCGGTGTTGGACCAGCGGCTGTCGGAGGCCGACTACGTGGCCGGAGACTACTCCATCGCCGACATGGCGATCCTGCCCTGGGCCGCGCGCCACCCCTGGCAGGACATCGCGCTGCCCGACTATCCCAACGTCAAGCGCTGGTACGACGCGCTCGCCGAGCGCCCGGCGGTCAACCGCGGCATGGCGGTGCCGGAGGGCAAGCCCTCGGGCTGGACCCCGCCGGAGTCCTGAGAATCCGGCGGTCGGATATTCGAAAGAGTTTCGCTGAATTCAGGCGGTGGCCCGGGGCCGTCCCTTGAGCTTGGCCGCCAGGCCGGCGCCACCCGCGAGCATTTTCTGGAGTTCCTGGCGGCAGCTTTCGAGACCGGCGATCTCGCGCTTATCCTCCCGGTCGTAGACCTCGACGCAACTCAGCTTGATCTCCACCAGATCGATCAAGGTTTCGACAACGCGCTTCGACAAGGACATGGCACCCTCTGTTTCTTGGCCGTTTTGTTATCCCGAGATTGCGCGGCTTGGCTTTAAAAATAGATGAACGATCGGCCGCGATTCGAAGCGAGGCAAATATTTTTTCGCCGGCCAAGCCCCTCATCACGTTAGGAATTTCCACCCTTTGATTTAACAGGGTCTTAAAGGGTCCGGAGCTAGACTGGGGCGGCTCGATCCCGCCCGCGAGCCGGCCGAAACGGAACCCTGCCATGCCCAGCTTCAACGCCCTGCCGGTGGACTCCGAGATCATCGTCTCGATCGGGACCCCCAAACACGACCGGCGCCTGAGCGACAAGATTCTGGCCGCCTTCAGCCACGCCACCGCCGAGGGCGCGCCCGCGGTCGCCGCCGTGCTGCGCCGGGCGCTGGAGGAAGCCGAGCGCGATCTCGACGGCGCCGGGCCCCGGCGGCGCCTGGACGGGGCGCTGGTTCAGGCCGACCTCTGGGTCGAGTTCGTCGAGGCCCGGGACAGCTTCCGGCGCAGCTTCGACGCCGAGACGCCGGACCCCGAGGAGCTCGAGCGCGCCCGCGTCGAGATGATGGACGCCTACAAGCGCTGGAGCTACAGCTAGCGCAAATACATATTTTGGAACCAGCCCGCCAGCCGAAGCCTTGGCGAAGGCTGGCGGAGAGGGTGGGATTCGAACCCACGAAGGGCGATTAACCCTTACTCCCTTAGCAGGGGAGCGCCTTCAGCCGCTCGGCCACCTCTCCAGGCGCGTGTAAGCCGCGGAATACCTAACGTTTTCGGCTGTCCTCATCAAGGGCTATTGTTCATCTGAAATCACGAACATGCCAAGAACACGCATCTAAATCCGTGCAGAATCCGTGGAGTCTTTTCCCGATCTGTTTCGGCGAGCCGCCGCCCTTGACCCAGCCCTCCCACTTGGCCTGGTTGTCGGTCAGCCACTTGTCGGCCGCGTCCTCGGACTCCAATCCCCTGTTCACTTGCGCGCCATCTGATATAGACTACCTGACCATCAAGGCTTGGGGTGCCGGAGTGCGTTCCCGCGGGCTCGGCTGAGAGCAGACCCATCGAACCTGATCTGGATCATGCCAGCGAAGGGAGCCGTGCCATGACCGAGACATCCAAGAACTCCACAAGCCCCGGCACCCGCCCGGGCGCCGCGCGGCCCGGCGTGGCGATCATCGGCGCCGGGGTCTGCGGGCTCGGCATCGGCTGGCGCCTGGCCCAGGCCGGCTGCCAGGTCGACGTCTTCGACAAGGGCGAGGCGGGCCGGGGCGCGACCTGGGCCTCGGCCGGCATGCTGGCCGGCGGGCTCGAGACCGAGCCCGGCGAGGAGCACCTGCTGCCGCTGGCGCAACGGAGCCAGGAGATGTGGCCCGAGTTCGCGCGCGAGCTCGAGGCCGCCACCGGCATCGACCTCGGCTACCGCGACGAGGGCATCCTCTGGATCGCGCTGACCCAGGACGACGCGGCGCAGCTGCGCTTTACCTACGAGTTCCAGACCGGCCTCGGCATCGCGCTCGAATGGCT